>JALRLA010000415.1 GCA_023254645.1 Bacteroidia bacterium | reverse complement strand
CCTTGACTTCTTCTTTGACCTTGTCGGCTATCAGCGGGGCAAGCTCTACCAATACCATCTCGATTGATGGAAATGGCAAGACGCTAAGCGCTTCTGTAGCTTATGAGGTTATGTTGTTCAACGGAGCTGATTACGTATCACTTGAGAATTTGACCGTGCAGAACACGTCAACGAGTTCCTACGCGATGATGATTCGTTTGACTAATGGCTCTGATTACAACACCATCAACAAGTGTACTCTTGAGTATACCAACCGCACAGCTGGAACAACTAGCGGTGGCGGTTATGTTTGGTTTTCAAGTAGCTATACGAGCCCATCATCGGGTACGGCTTGGAACGGCCAAAACAACACCGTTAGCAACAACCTGATGCGCACCTTGAACAGCAATAGCCCTGGTCCGTCTCACGCAATTGCCGACCGAGGTACTTCCAGCTACTACAGTTCTCAAGGGTCCAACAATACCTTCAAAGGAAACACCATCGAGAATTTCTATTACTATGGTATCTACATGTATTATACCAACGGTGATCAAGCTGATGGCAACGACATTTCTCGCAAGAACGCGGGTACCAATAGAGGATATACCACCTATCTTTATGGCGTTTACAACTACTATTCCTACGCCACAGATCGTTCGAACATTATTTCTAACAACAATATCCACGATTTGCCTTATGAGAATGCTTCGACTTCTGTGGGAGCATTTTATTTGTACGGAGTTTATTGCTATTACAACTATGGAGCTGCTGCCCGTCCGAATAAGGTTGAAAACAATACAGTAAAAAATTGCATTTCTGCCTCTTATTTCTATGGCATTTACGCATTTAGAGGCAATGATTTCAACATTGATGGAAATACCCTTTCCAAGAACTTTAACAATGGGTATTACTTCTATTCCGTATATCCATACTATGTTTCAGATGTGACAGTAGATGGCAACAGTGTAGTTGATAACGAAAACAAAGGGTATTACTTCTTCGGTATCTATCCCTACTACTGCTCGGGTTCCAACAACTCAGCGAGCGATAACACCGTAGCTCGCAACAATAACAGTGGTTCTAATGGATTCACCATGTACTTGTTGTATTTGTACAACTACAACAGCACTTCTAACTGGAAAGTTGAACGCAATAAATTGGTAGACAACAAAGCGTTTGGCTATACCTACTCGAGCATCTATGCCATGTACGTGTATTATGACGTGAAGGCATTGGTTGCTTCAAACTTGGTAGCCAACAATCAGTGTAATAGCACAAACATGTGTTTGTACTTTTACTCTCGTTCAACTTCATATAGCAAGGACATTGTTCAAAATACTTTTTATGTAGACAATTCTAATGCCCAATACACGTATAATTACACCTATGGTATTTATGGTGGTGCCTACGGTGATACCCGTATTCATGGAAATATATTGAATTTCAACAATGGATATTATACCTATCCTGTTTACTGTTATGGCAATACCACGAACGTAAAAGGTATTGATCACAATTCTTATTACATCAACAATTTCTCTGGCCAGTATTGGTACAACCCCAATGGCAATGGCGGTGATTTCAATGCATGGATGAACACTGGCTTGCCTGGTACAGGAGAGAAATACCACGATCCTAAGTTCAATGACATCGCCAATGGTGACTATCGTTCCAATGCATTTGCGGCCCAAAACAACGTCCCTGCTTCTATTGCAGTGGCTGATGACTTGGCCTCTGTTGTTCGCAATACGACGGCTTCTGATCGCGGAGCCTTGGAAAGCGTATTGGACATTGAAGGTCTTTCTACTACGGTTTCATTGCCTGATTCCGTTTGTTCGGGTTACTCCTTCTCAGCTGATATTAAATTCAAGAATAATTTTGTTGATACAGCTGTAGGATTCAATGTGTCTTACTCGGTTAACGGTGGTGCCGCCATCAGTGAAAAGGTAAACACTCCGTTGGCTCCTGGTGATTCCGCAACTGTTACCATTGGCCAAGATGTGGTTTTGAATGCAACGGGAATGACTACATTCCAAGTGTTTGTGAACGTTCCCGATGACAAGACCTCAAACGACACGTTTACGTACACGACATTCGTAAAGCCTGCACCTGGCGGTGGAATGTACACTCCTTCTGCTACTCCTACAGCCACTGTTTATCAGAAGGGTCGTCCTTTTGATGTAACGGTTATCAACCAGCCCGTGATTTACGATGTAAACGCTCCTCGTGTTTACAGCAATTCCACATACGGTACAGAATGGACGGCATCTGCCTATGCAGAGAAGGCCGATGGTAGCAGTGTTAGCGGTGCTTCTGTAGTGGCTGCCAACGGGACGGCTGATTTGGAAGTTACCTTCCTGACCTCTGATGCATCTTTGGAAGACGAGACCATTACGGTGGTTACCAAGATTACTGACTTAACCAACGGTTGCGATACCTTGATTAAGCGTGATGTGTTGATCTACCCCTCAATCGATGCTGACTTCAAGTTCCCCGCTAAGATTTGTGATGGTGATGCGGTATTGTTTGAGAACATGTCAGAAGTGAAGTCAGGTGGCATGGAGTTCTTCTGGAACTTCGGCACCGGCAACGCAGCTGATACCTCCAACGCTCCAGAGCCTGTGTTCCAGTTCGCTGGCGCGGGTACCTACAACGTGGTATTGACAGCGAAGACTTTGCCTTATGGTTTTGTGTTCTACGATACCCAAGCGGTAGAAGTGAATGCAATCCCCACGGTAGCCTTCGACAAGAAGAATGCTTGTGAGGGCGAAGACTTGACCTTTACGAACAAAACAACTCCGTCTACAGCCACTAGCACGTGGGCCTTCGGTGACGGATCTACATCTACTTCAGCCAACCCCACGCACAAGTATGCCAAGGCTGGAACCTACAGCGTGACCTTGACCGCTGACTTGAACGGATGTGTAGCGAGCTTGACCCAGCGCGTATACCAGTTTGACAAGCCCACTGCAAAGTGGAACTTGGTGAGCGGTACTTGCGACAATGAAGGCTTTGTATTCGAGAACAACTCGAACATCAGCAGCGGTTTGGCCGGTAGCTACTGGGATTTCGACGACAACGGTGCCGTTAGCACTGAGTTCGACGCCGAGCACCAGTTCTCAGCAGCGGGTAAGAAGCAAGTGAAGTTGGTTACCACCAGCGAATTCGGTTGCAAAGACTCCATGATTATGGAAGTAGAGGTACGCGAATCACCAAAGGTTTCCTTTGTAAGCACAGCGGCTTGTTCGTTGACGCCCACTACCTTTACCAACACCACGCCTGATGTAGCGGGCACTGTAGCCAACTATGCATGGAACTTCGGTGACGGAACTACTTCAACGGCTAAGTCCCCCTCAAAGAACTGGACGGCTTTGGGCCCCAAGACGGTGACCATGACTGTAACCTTGGACAACGGTTGCTCACAGACCATTGCCAAAGACATGAACGTATTGACCCAGCCCAAGGCTAGCTTTGATGCAGGTGATGTATGTGCCGGTGATCCTGTGGTCTTCGTGAACAACACGACTTGGCCTCAGGGTGAGATCAGCTACAACTGGGATTTCGGAGACAACACCTCGTCTACGAACTCAGATCCTAGCAAGGCTTATAACGTGATCCAGACTACTTCGTACAACGTAACCTTGTACGCTTACATCAAAGGTGGCTGCGCCGACTCCATCACCCAGCGTGTAACGGTCAACGAAGCTCCCCGTACTTGTGACTTCACGGTAACACCTGACTACAGCTTTGGATTCTACGGCATCGTAGCCGAACCCGTAGACGGTAGCGGTGTAACGGGTGGTCAAGACAACGTAGACTACACCTGGATCTTCGAAGGTGGTGGAAGCAAGCAGACCCAAGACAAGAACGCAGCGGTGAACCACGAGTTCCAAAACGACGGTACGTTCAAGGTGACGATGCGCGCTAAGGTTCGCCAGACCGGTTGCGAGTGCACCCAGACCAAGACCATCGTCATGGACCGTGCTGCCGCAGAAGGCTTGGCCAAGAGTGGAGTAGGGGTATACCCCAACCCCAGCGAAGGTCTGTTCAACGTGGCGATGACCGAGACGATCGGTAGCCAGGTGAACTTGATCGTGACCACGATGAGCGGTCAGGTGGTATACAGTGCACAGGAAGCCAACACTGGCTTGACCAGCGTTGACCTCCGAGATTTGACCAGCGGCGTGTACCTATTGACGGTAACGTCAGAAAACGCCCGCGTGACTCAAAAAATCACGAAGCAGTAATCAAGAATTAGTTTACAGATTCTCATACAAAGGGGGCTCGGCTAAGGCTGAGCCCCTTTTTTTTATGGGAAAATGCTTAGCGACGCTCCATCGACAATGATAGAAATTGATGACTGCCATAACTGTTTGATATTTGGCTATTTGAATTCGTAGTTTGTGTAAAATTATGCGTCATATTTAATGCTTACGGGCGTGCAGGAGAACCAAGGCTAGTGCA
>JALRLA010000127.1 GCA_023254645.1 Bacteroidia bacterium | reverse complement strand
GTGGCTTACCACATGCAGCAAGAGAAAATGCCTCTTGAGAACATCGTGGTCATCACTGACGACATTGCGCTGCCTACCGGGAAACTGCGTTTGAAGGAAAAAGGCAGCGATGGGGGTCACAACGGCTTGAAAAGCGTCAATGCCTCCTTGAACACCCCCAATTATGCACGCCTTCGATTTGGTGTGGGCAATGATTTTCCCAAAGGCCGTCAAGCCGAATTCGTGTTGAGTCCTTTTCCTAGTGAGGAAGAAGAAGCGGTTAACAATGCCATTGAGCGCTCCATGAACGGCCTCTTATCCTACTGTACCCAAGGCCCAGGCCTTACCATGACTCAGGTCAACGCCCAGAAATAGACATTTCCCATGCCCAAGATAGAAACCCTGCTCAGCCCAGCCTTGTTCCACCTTCACAGCGAGGGTTTGGAAGACAAACAAGTGGTTATCATTGACGTTTTGCGAGCTACCACTACGGTTGTGGTCGCCTTTGAAAATGGTGTTGATCATGTTGTAGCCTCGGCCAGTGTAAAAGATACGCTCACTTACCGTGACAAAGGTTATTTGGTGGCTGCCGAGCGCAATGGAATCATGGTCGAAGGCTTTGATTTGGGCAACTCACCCCAAGATTATACACCCGAATTGGTGACAGGGCGCAACATTGCTTTGACCACCACCAATGGCACTCGCGCCTTGAACATGGCTGAAGAAGCCGAAACCGTTTGGGTAGCCTCTTTCCGCAACTTGTCGGCTACGGCTGAGGCCTTGACTCAGAACGGCCGTGATGTGCTCTTGTTCTGTGCCGGTTGGAAAGACCGTTTCAACATGGAAGATACCTTGTTTGCCGGTGCACTAGCCGAGCAATTGTTGACCATGGGCTGGACCACTGACGATGACGCCACTTTTGCAGCCATCGATTTGTATTCCCAAAACAGCCATCGCCTGGAAGCCTTTTTGGAAAAAGCCTCTCATGTGCAGCGTTTCAAAACCTTGCACATCGAAAGCGATCTGCAAGTCTGCTTGAAGATTGATAGCAGCCGAACTGTGGTCTATCTTCAAGATGACAAATTGGTCGGCAAAACCCTGTAACCATGATTAGCGAAGCGTATTACGAATTTCTCATTGACCTGACCCTCAACAACCAGAAGACCTGGTTTGATGAGAACCGCAAACGCTACGAGCGCGACGTAAAAAAGCCCTTTGAGCAGTTTGTTGCTCAATTGATTGAAGCGGTTTGCGCCGTCGACGGTCGTTACGGTGGCTTGGAGCCCAAAGATGTCATTTTTCGCATCAACCGGGACATTCGTTTCTCGAAAGACAAGACCCCGTACAAGACCAATCGCTCCTGTTTGATCGCCATTGGCGGTCGCAAAAAAATGCAACCCGGCGGCCTCTATTTGGAACTAGGCCCTGAGCGTTGCGGCATCTACAGCGGATGGTATATGCCTGACCGCGACCAGCTCTTGCGCATTCGGGAACATTTGGCGGCCAACATTGACCGCGCCAAGGCCATTCTGAGTGCCCCAACATTCATCAAAACCTTCGGGGAAATCAGGGGCGAAGCACAGAAGCGCATCCCATCGCATTTGAAAGAGGCGGGTGAGGCCTTTCCTCTGATTTACAACACCCAATTTTACGTGATGCACGAAATAGAGCCCGAGCGAAGCCTCGAACCCGATTTCATTCCTTACATCGTTGATAGCTGGAAAGCCATTGAACCTTGGAATGTTTTCTTAGGCGAAGTGCATCGCCAAGAGGATTAGGGCTACAATCGCAGCCCCAACCATTCTTTTTTGGTTCTGTACTCTTGCCTCAAGAATCGAGAACGAGGCCCGCTACCGGAGTGACTCAATAGGGTTCCCGAGGCAATGCAAGACTCTATCCACCGGCGGGTGGCACCCACCCAAGACTCGCAATCAGAAGTGATGACCCCACTCAAGGAGGAGCAAACGACAGCCACTTGGTCTTTGCTGCTTTCGAACACCATGCTATTGTCAACGCTGGTCAATGCATTGAAATACAACTTGTATTTGGCTCCTTTCAATTTGGGCAGATAGGGATTGATTTTCATGCCCTTTTCGGCTTGCTCGAAAATCAGATCGACTAAGGCGTCGTATTCGCCCAGGACTCTTCGATAATCTTGCTCATCAGCAAAGAGACCGCACTCCTTGTAATGTTGAATTTGGTAGAGGGTAGAAAACAGCGTTTCAAAGCTCCAAACCTCCTCACTGGGAATGCATAAATAGCGCTCTGCCAATGCGATGTATTTGGGTTGTGCTTGGGGATCGGTCTGGAACAAACAACCAGCCAATTGGGTTTGCTTGAGGAAATCGCGGTTCCATACGAACTCCTTGAATGCGCTCAAATGAGGGAACCACATCGTGTAGAAAAAGGGTATTTCTTTGGCGCCATAGAACACTTTTGGATGGTCCAAATTCAAGGTTCTGACCAAGCGCTGTTTGAGCAATTCATAGAAATTTTCAGCCGACAGGTTTTCTTGATCAAACCCGACATAATTGCCTTGTAGCCAATCGTTTTGTGTCTCAACTAAATTGTTGAGGTTGATCCTGAATTCGCGGGCTAAGAGCACCAGTTCATCGGCCCGAAAGGATTGGGGACGCTTGATACGGCGATAAGCAGAGTCTTCAGAAATATTGAGTAAGTCGGCGACAATGGCGGCGGTTCGGAGTCCGCGTTGGCGGGATTTTTCATGCAGGATTTGGGGTAATTTTTTTATCATACGCTATCATTTGGTGTTCTTCCCTACACACATTTTTTACGGTGTATCCCCCAAGGCTTTTCAAAAATTGCCGAAAATATTTAGGGAACGATTAGTCGTTTGCAAGTTGCGCCAAAGACAGCCGGTGACAGTTTCTGAGTTTTGAATCCTAATCTAAGTTATTATGATGATTGAATTTAGCCATTCGGGAACTTGTGCTGTTTTGTGCCCAAACCCGACTCCGAACCCTCGGCGATTGTACCAGCTGATAGCCTTGACCTTTTTTGCGTTGCTTCCGGTTTTGGGCAAAAGCCAAAGCGCAGATTTTTTAAGCGAATACCAAGCCTTTTTTCAAAACGTCCCAACCCATACAGGTCGCTTATACGAGGCGACTTTCCCTAAAATGGATCCCTGGCGATTTTCTGGAGGAATGGGTGATGACACCCTTGATGCTCCCCGCTCCAAAGAACTGCTTCGCATAGCCCAGTGCTGGGACATTGGACCCGGTGAAACTTCTGAACAAGATAGCTTGATACGCGAGTATTTGAGCCAAGGAATCATGCCCTTATGGATATTGGACATGAGCTACGATCGACTGGGAACAGACAGCGCCGTGCTTTCTCAAATGAGACTTTCAGACACTGATTCCACCTTGTTTTCGGACCGCATCGTTAGCCAAAAACAGTTGTTGTTCGCAGCGGTTCCTGTCCTTCAAAACTTGCCGTCTCGCATTCACAGCGTAGTCATTGATGAGCGCTTGATGATTCGTCGTGGATATGGTCAGTATCCCATTGATTTTGTGTTGATTCAAAATGGAAAAGAGAGCCAATTGAACCTTCGCCAACCGGTGTTGATAGACAATTCAGGGAGCGATGATTGGCATTTTGCCATGGCTCTGACCCTTGACAAACTCGACCCGCGTTATGACTTTGTCAGCAACCCTTGGAGTTTTTCGCCTACCCAATTTCGCATGCTCACCTTGGGAGCATTGAAGAAGGCAAAGATTCCCATTTTGGATTGGCGCGCCAAGTTGAAAGACAGCCTATTAACCGTGCACCAATGGCATTGGGATTTGGGCCCCGAAAAAGCCAAAGTTCAGCACGGTGCGCAAGTGAGTATACACCGCAGCAGTGCGGGGGGTACTTGTGTGAAACGACCTTTGGT
>JALRLA010000402.1 GCA_023254645.1 Bacteroidia bacterium | reverse complement strand
GGGCAGTTCCCTGCCCGTTTTATCATCGGTGATTTATCGCGACAGCCTGTTCATTGCCAGCCCAGAAGGATTGAGGTCAGCCCCTTGGACAGGCAACTACAACTTGAACGACTACCAAAACTGGGCCTCCCTAGGGCAAATGACGGCCCCCTGCAATCAGCTAGCGGCGAACGCCGACGGTCTTTATTTCAGCAGTGATTCCATGGTGTTTCGTTACAACAAGGGGCAAATGTCAGTTCTGGACAATCGCCGTTTGCCCATTGCGCGAATTCAAGCGGGAAAAAGTGGCATGGTGGTGTACCGCCCTGGCAGCATCACCGAATATTCAGGGGGATTCTCCAAGTTTGAGCCCGTAAACCTCATTGTGCATGGCACCCAAGATCCACAAGGATTGTATTGGTTCTGCACAGGAATTGGACCGGGAGTCATCAAAAAAGCCCCGAGCGGCGAAGTGGCTTTCATGCCCGACGGACCCAACAACAGCACCGTTTTTCGCATGAGCCAAGAAGGCCCCTACCTCTTTACGGGAGGCGGTGGTGTCAGTTCCACTTTTGGAAATGCGTTCAATGATGCAGGCTTTTACATCTACACCCCCACGGGATGGGTGAACAACATTGCATCCCCATTGAATCAAAATCTATACGACTTTACCTATCCCTTTTACTCAAACCGACGCAATCGGGTGTATTTGGGAAGCCATTCTTATGGCATGTTGGTGTTCAATGGCCTAGAAGTCCAGCAGCGAATCGATCAAAATAATTCGCCCTTGAGCCCCATATCAGCCGGCTTTCTGCGCGTTTCGGGGATCACCGAAGACAGAAATGACTACCTGTGGTTTGCCAATTTTGGAGCCGACAAGGCCCTTCATTGCTTAGACCTGAGCAACAAATGGCATTCCTTTGAACTCTCGGCATCCGGTCAAGTCATCAGCGATGTCAAAGAGGTAGTGGCCGATCGATTTGGCCATATTTGGATGATACGCCAAAGCGGTGGTTTGGTAGTCTATGACCCCGGAAAAGATTTGAATTCCCTTTCAGACGATCGCTGTTTGCTCATTGATACCCGGCATGGTCTGCAAAGCAATGAGGTATTGAGTCTCAAGGCTGACAACCTGGGCTATGTCTGGATTGGCACCAATCAGGGATTGAACATATTTTCAGGATCACAATCCATCTTTGAGTTGAGCAAGTTAGACCGCTTTGTCATCGACCAAGACGGAACCCTGGGCTACCTCATGGGCGAAGAAAGCATTTACGACATCTGCATCGATGGGGGTGGGCGCAAGTGGTTCGGGACAGGCAATGGATTGTTCCTGGTCGATCCATATGGTCAAAAAGTGCTGCGCCATTTCACCATGGAAAACTCCCCTTTGTTGTCCAACCGAATTGTTTGCTTGGGGCAAACCGATGAAACGGGAGAATTATTCGTAGGAACCGACAAAGGCATCATTTCGTACCGCAACGATGCCAATCAGGGATCCAGTCAATTCCAAGCGCTGAAAATCTATCCCAACCCCGTTCCTCCGAAATACAGTGGGCTAGTAACCATTGAAGGGCTCAGCAGCAATGCTGAGGTGAAAATCACCGACGCCAATGGCCGCTTGGTGTATCAAACCCGGGCCAATGGAGGAAAAGCCACCTGGGACGGTCTTCGATTGGACGGTACTAGACCCAACAGCGGGGTGTACTTGGTGTTTGCCCTCAACAGCGATGGAACCGAAACAGCTATGGGGAAGTTCATCTTTATGCACTAGTCTCTATTAGCGCATTTTTACTGAACGTCAATCAGGCCATGTCAATTCCAGACCATCGTAGGCCAAGTCAATTCCATCTGGCAATTCCCCACAAACCTCATCGTGTAGGCCAATCTGATGGCTCATGTGTGTGAAATAGGTTTGCTTGGCTCCCACCTTCTGAGCAATGGCGACAGCCTCATCCAAGGTAAAATGAGAGATATGCGGCTCTCTTCGAAGGGCATTGAGCACCAATACCTCTACCCCTTCCAGTTTCGCCAATTCGACTTCATCGATGCGATTGGCATCGGTTACATAAGCAAAGGGGCCAAAGCGAAAGCCGAAAACGGGCAGCTTGTAATGCAGCACCTGTATGGGGGTAACTTCCAATCCCAAAAGATCGAATTCCAAATTCTCGATCAATCGAAAATCCACATCGGGTATTCCTGGATAGGGATTTTCAGCAAACAAATAAGCAAATTGGCCCTTCAATGATTCCAATACGCGAGAATGCAGATAAACAGGAATCGGCTCCTGCTGACGGTAATTAAAGGGACGTATATCGTCTAATCCTGCAGTATGATCCCGGTGTTCATGGGTGAACAGAATGGCATCCAGCCTTTGTACCCCTGCTCGAATCATTTGATACCGAAAATCAGGACCGGCATCGACGACGATGGAGCGACCCTCCCATTCCAACCAAATGCTAGAACGCAGGCGTTTGTCTCGTGGATCCAAACTCAAACAGACAGGAGATGCACACCCGATAGGGGGAACACCTTGGGAAGTGCCTGTACCGAGAAAGATCACACGCATGATCAATTCATATTGCTTAGGTAACCCTTAAGCTTCATGATGATGCCGACCTGCATGTTATCAGCACCTTTATCATCAGATGCCCAAATGCTCAACCAATCGGTCGCGTGAATGACCTCAAATTGAGAAGCCATGCTAGCATCGCTTACAGGGTATTCGTACACCTTGTTCCCCAAATCGTTCAATACCCCTTTCAAAAAGCCAAAGCGAGCGGAAACGCGGGGATTCTCATGGCTATTCAAAAAGATGAAGTTGGTATCGTGCTTTTCGTAATAACTTTCAATCATGTTGTGATTGGCTTCAGGCAACACTGAAACAAAACCTTCGCCTTTTCCATTCTCTTGAATCTGCTGGCAGAAACGAATGGCGACCGCTTCGTAGGGAGCATCGCAAATGACAACGAACTTTTGAGCAATGGTTTCCTGGAAAAAGGAATGCATGTGTCGCGCCTGAGAAACCATGGCTTCAGGCTGACGGAATTGATCGCGAAGGGCTTCGATGGCCTGACGCTGATCTAGACCCATCAATTCTCCCATCATCATGGTCAAATTGGCCACAGCAAAACCCAAGGTCATACGGGGCTGATACCCAGTGTCAATTCGAAAGAAAGGATACCCGTTATCGTGGGCCAATGATTCAATTTTACCACCAGCGGCCATCACCATAATGTCGCAACCACGAGATTGAGCATCGTCAAACATGCTCAAGGTTTCTTCAGTCATACCGGAATACGAGCACAAGATGGCCAAGGTTTTAGGACCTGCATAACCGGGCATTTTGTAATCGGAATATACTTCGACGGGCACGGGAGAGCTTTTCCAGAAATTCAAACGGACGATGCGACCACCAATTCCACTTCCACCCAAACCACCTATAACTACGTTGTCGTAATTCTGAATGGACTTGCCATGGTTTTGGTAATGTTCCAACACATAATCAAACTGCTGATAAAAGTTCTCTAAAGACTGCTCGTGGGTAATTGACATAGCACAAAAATAAGCAGTTGCGAGCAGGTCCAAAACGAAAAAAGCCCCGATTTCGGGGCTTTTTTCAATGAATGATCGATTGATTAGTTCCAGTCAAATTTGTAACGGAAATCTTGAACTTCTGCTTCGCGAACCAAAACGCGCTTCACAGAACTCAAAATCATCTGAGGCTGTGACATGAAGTCATCGTTGCGGTTCATGCTCGCCACCTCTTTTTTAGCATCCAACTCATCGCGCTTGATCGGAAATACCACAGCGGCGTAGTTGTTTCCTTCAATAACCGAACTCAAGGCATTCAAATTCGCACCAAAACAAGCACCCAGGATAACTGACTCAGAACCATATTGAGGAATGAATCCTTGTCCCATGTGCAATTTGCTGACCAATTCTACTTTGCCTCCAACAGCCTTAGCCAATTCTTCAGGTGTTTTTGCACTCGCCTTAGCGGTTTCCAATTTGGCGGCCAACAGTTGGAATTTCTTGTGATTGCGAACCAATGGCTCCAAAGTTTCACGCAATTCTTCTACTGTAGCATAACCACGGTGACGAACTTGTTCGACTTTGATTACCACGTGCTGACCTTCAAAGGCAAATACATCCGAAATTTCTTTGGCTTCACGGTCTTTATCAAACAACCAAAACAGCAAAGACTTGG
>JALRLA010000366.1 GCA_023254645.1 Bacteroidia bacterium | reverse complement strand
ATCTTTCCAATTAGGTAACAATTCATCTAAAGCTCTTGTTTCAAAAACGTTACCACTTAAAATATGTGCTCCAATCTCTGAAGCTTTTTCTAATAGACAAACATTTAAATTTGGATCAAAATTGAGCCCAAGCATATGGATTGTTCTTGACCTCCAGGTCACAGAAATTTCTACGCCATTGATAAAACTTATACCTAATTCCTCTGCTTTTTTACGAGCCAAATCAAGACCAGAAATATCGTCATGATCGGTCAAAGCTTGTGATTCCTTTGTCAGCCCAGGTTGGGTGAGCTACACCCAATCGGGACAGTATACCGAATCTTACAAAACGGTCAACGGCTGCGACTCCACCATTCATTATCAGGTTCAAATCAACCATCCCGTGTCGACCTACGACACTCTGATTGCCTGCGATACGGCATGGGTCATGGGCAAGCCTCAGACCAGCTCACAATCCTTCAAGTTTGTTTCCCAATCCTGGCAGGGATGCGATTCCTTCCACTACCTGGAACTAGTGATTCACTACAGTCAGCGCCAAATGGAAACAGCCAGTGCCTGCCATTCTTACACCTCCCCTTCTGGCCAAACCTATACCCGTACAGGATTGTATTCAGAAAAATTTTCTACCTGGCAAGGGTGCGATTCCATCATCGATTATTATGTGACCATCCATGAACCTGTTTTTCAAAACGACACATTGCGTGCTTGCCGAGTAGCTTCCTTGAGGGGCAAAACGTACACCAAAGATCAACTTGTAAGTTGGGTAGGCACAACCTACGGCGGATGCGATTCAACCGTTCACACCTGGATCAGTCTGACTAACCCCAATGACTACATCAGCCAATCGAACGATACCTTGTTTGCTGAGGCTGGCAGTGACCAATACCGCTGGTTGAACTGCTCGAATTGGACGGTATTGGCTGGCGCTACTAGCCCTTGGTTCAGCCCTGTTAACGACGGCGATTATGCGGTCGAGGTTAGTTTGAATGGATGCAAAGACACCAGCGAATGCAAAACCGTTAGTCGAGTAGGGATACAAAGCATGACTAGCGTTTCTGCACGCATTGTTCCCAACCCCAGTTCCGGAATGGCTTGGGTTCAGTTGGTAGATGCAAACATGGGCGCAACAGCCATTCGAATCTTCGATCAGCAAAGCCGATTGGTTCAGGAAATTTCCAACCCAGGGAGCCAAAGCGAATTACCCCACTTGCCTTCAGGCCTGTACCAAGTCGAAGTATGGCTGGAATCCGGGCAGCGACAAACACTTAGCTGGATTTGCCAGTAACGAAAAAGGCCCGCTTGCAGCGGGCCTTTATTTTAAGAGTTCATTTTTTGCTTACAAAATCAACATGGCATCACCGTAGCACAAGAAGCGGTACTTCTCTTTGATGGCCTGTTGGTACACATCGATCATGAAGTCATAATCGCTGTAAGCACAAGCCATCATGTACAAGGGTGACTCAGGAGCATGCAAGTTGGTTAAGAAAGCGTTGGCAATCTTGAATTCATACTGAGGGAAGATAAACTTATCCGACCATCCTTCGCTAGGATTCAAGGTCTTGGTTGAAGACACCGAAGACTCCATGGCACGCATAACGCTACCACCCACAGCCACAACGCGGCGCTTGTTCAACAAACCGTCGTTGACGATGTCGCAGGCGGCTTGCTCGATGCGATAGTATTCGCTGTCCATCTTGTGCTTGGTCAAATCTTCCACCTCTACGTTGCGAAAAGCGCCAAGCCCCAAATGCAGGGTAATTTCAGCAAACTGAATGCCTTTGATATCCAAGCGCATCAACAGTTCACGGGTCATATGCAATTGAACAGCCGGAGCTGCTACGGCACCTACATGCTTGGCGTGCAAACTCTGGTACCACAACTCATCTTCTGGTTGTACAGGTCGAGTGATGTATTTGGGTATGGGCGTCTCTCCCAACTTCTTGATCACAGCGGCAAATTCTTCGTCAGTGCCATCAAACAAGAAGCGAATGGTGCGACCGCGGCTTGTGGTGTTGTCTACCACCTCGGCTACCAAGTCATCTTCTCCGAAGTACAACTTGTTACCCACGCGAATTTTACGCGCTGGATCAACCAACACGTCCCATAAGCGCAAATCATGATTCAACTCGCGCAACAAGAACACTTCGATTTCAGCCCCTGTTTTTTCTTTCTGCCCGTACATGCGAGCGGTGAACACTTTGGTGTTGTTGACGACGAACACATCATTCTCGTCAAAAATGTCCAGAATGTCACTGAACATGCGGTGTTCAACCTTGCGGTTTTTGGTATCAACCACCAACAGACGACTGTCATGGCGGGTTTTCAAGGGTTCCTGAGCGATGAGCTCTTCGGGCAACTCGAATTTAAACTGGCTTAATTTCATAAGGGCGTAATCCTCCCAAAAACGGGGTTGCAAAGGTAATGAAACTCAGCGCTTAATCAAGCATTTAGAGCGTGAAGCACAGGCCCAAACTTGACTTAACCGAAATTAGGCGCCACCACCAAGTCCTTGGTGCCGTGACTGTAGTCGTAAAATCCGCGGCCAGATTTAACACCCAAATCACCGCTGGTGACCATGTTCACCAACAAGGGGCAGGGGGCATATTTGGGGTTGCCAAAGCCTTCGTGCAAAACACGCAAGATGGCCAAACAAACATCCAAGCCAATGAAATCAGCCAGCTGCAAGGGACCCATGGGGTGAGCCATGCCCAACTTCATAATGGTGTCGATTTCCGAAACACCCGCCACCCCTTCGTGCAAGGAGCAGATGGCTTCATTGATCATGGGCATGAGAATGCGATTGGCAATGAATCCGGGATAGTCCTGGGTCAATGCGGGAACCTTGCCCAATGACTTAGAGAGCTCAATGATGGATTCGGTCACCGCCTTGTCGGTCTTGAATCCTTCGATGATTTCAACCAATTTCATGACGGGAACGGGGTTCATGAAGTGCATGCCAATCACCTTTTCAGGGCGACTGGTGACGCTGGCAATTTGGGTAATGGAAATGCTAGAAGTATTGGAAGCCAAGATACAATGAGCCGGGGCTGCCGCATCGATATCGCGGAAAATTTGCAACTTGATTTGGGTGTTCTCTGTAGCGGCCTCTACAACCAAGTCGGCCGAGCCAACCCCCGATTTGAGATCGGTATAGCAAGCAATGCGACCCAAAGCGGCTGCTTTGTCTTCCTCGCTCAACAAGCCCTTGCTGATCTGACGATCCATGTTCTTACCGATGGTTGCCATAGCCTTGTCCAAAGCCGTTTGTTGAATGTCAATCAAGTTGACCGAATACCCCGTCTGGGCAAACACGTGGGCAATGCCATTGCCCATGGTGCCGCTTCCGATAACCGCAATTTGCTTCATGCTTCAAAGTTAGTTCTTTTGGCGCAGCAGCAACAGTCGGTTGCTCTCGCCATGCTCAAAGATCTGAGCATCCAATCCGGCCTGTTCGGCCAAGCATTTTTGCTCGTTCAATTCCTTCTCTCCCATCATGCTGTTGAACAACATGCGGCCTTCGGGTACCAAAATTTTGGCCAATTGACCCCATTGTTCCTCCGTCCAGGCTAAGCTATCGGCATCGACAAACACATCGCTAATGATCAAGGAATAGCTCCACTGCTGAGCAACCGCTCGCTCGAGGTACTCGGCCACGTCGGCTTGAAGAAGTTTAACCCCATGCGGATAAAACCAACGCTGACAGAGTTCCATCACCACGGCATCTTTTTCTACTCCAATAATGGCTGTATCTGTGCCAAATTTTTCGTGCAAGATTTGAGCGGCTGATCCGCCGCCATAGCCCAAGATCAAAACCGATTCTAGGTTGGAAGGATCCAACTTGAGTTTGTTCAATCCGGCCTTCATCACGGCGTGCAAATCGCCAAAGGAGTAATTGACCTCTCGAGTGTCCAAATGCAATTTCCCGTGGTAAACCAAGACCTCCAATTCGTGACCCAATACGCCTTTTCTACGCTCCAACACCAAGGGCCAAGCATAGCTCAGAACCCGCTTCCAAAAAGGCGCTTTTTTGATGTCTTTGGGTGCCACAGGCATCATAAAATCGTAGGGAGAACCAAACATGGAATCAAATTTAGCGCTTGAGGGCGAGTACATTTGCAGCATGTTCGCCAGCCCCGCACTCTTGTTAGCCTCCCAATCTCCCCGCCGCCATCAAATTTTGCAGGAAGCCGGATTTGATTTTCAGGTGCTGCGCATTGAGGCCGATGAAGACTTTGACCAAACCTTGCCGCCCGAGCATGTTTGCGAATTCTTGGCTGAACACAAAAGCAAGCACTACTCCGGGGCTATTTCTCCTAAGGTTCTGGTCACAGCTGACACCATTGTCTGGATCGATGGTCAGGTATTGAACAAGCCTGCTGATGCCGCAGAGGCCAAGGCTATGCTCAAGCAATTGAGCGGCCGCACGCATGAGGTTTACACCGGTGTTTGTTTAAGAAACGAGCAAAAAACAAAGGTCTTTCACGCGCGCACCGAAGTGAGGTTTCACGAACTCAGCGACGAAGAAATCGAAGCGTACATCGCCACCGGCTCGCCGTTCGACAAGGCGGGATCGTACGGAATTCAAGACTGGATGGGCTATTTAGGGGTCAGCGGGATTGACGGATGCTATTACAACGTCATGGGATTTCCGGTATCTCGATTCTACAGAGAATTGCAGGCCTTCTGCGAAGAAGCCTGATCTTCTTATTGTTTTCTTTACAATAAGCAAGTAACTTGCCTGCTATGAAGCGATTCACTGCGGGTTTACTCTTCCTTTTCTCTGCCCAATCGGCCTGGTCTCAAGTTTCAAAAATTGACAGCCTCATCAGCCAAATGACATTGGTTGAAAAGGTGGGGCAAATGACCCAAATTGACCTGAGCGTCATCGTCAAAGGCGGTTATTGCAACCCAGTTGAACCCTTGGCTTTGGATGAAGCCGCCCTTCAAAAGGCCTTTGTAGAATACAAGGTAGGGTCTGTATTGAACTGCGCTTGTGCCAGCGGATCCAAAACCGTTGAGACCTGGAACGAGATCATCAATAGCATTCAAGCTTCAGCCCGTTTGCATGGGGCGTTGCCTGTTTTGTACGGAATCGATGCCATTCACGGCACAACCTATACCTCAAAAGGAACCCTTTTCCCACAGCCCTTGGGCCAAGCCGCCACTTGGAATCCCAGATTGGTGGAACAGGGTGCCGCCATTACCGCCTACGAAACCCGTGCTTCTGGCATTCCCTGGAATTTTTCACCCGTCTTGGATTTGGGCAGACAGCCTCTTTGGTCCCGCATGTTTGAGACGTACGGGGAAGATGTGTACTTGACCACCCAAATGGGCTTGGCTGCCGTTCGCGGATACCAGGGTCCTAGCGAGAGCATTGACGACTACCATGTAGCCGCCTGCTTGAAGCATTTCTTGGGT
>JALRLA010000344.1 GCA_023254645.1 Bacteroidia bacterium | reverse complement strand
GTCGAGTATTGAACACCTGCATCCAAAACGACACCTGAAGCACTTGCATCGGGAATACCTTCGTTGACCATGCGCATGGTAAAACCTGCTGCAATGGCATTGGAGAAACTCTTTGAATAAGAGACACCAATGTTGGTCATGTTCACGCGGTAAGTACCGATCCCACCGTAGGGGTTTTCAGTCGTTGTAATGTCGATGGGGTCAACGCCAAACTGCATCACAGTAAAGCCCAATGTTCCACCATCGCCATCAGCCAATTTCTGGGCAAAACCCACATTGTTCACAGAAATGCCACTTCCCACCAACCAAGCGGTTCGAGAGAAGGCCAACTCTGTCAAAGATGCCATTTTATCCATTCCTGCCACGTTCATAAACGTAGCTTCAAGACCGGTTACTCCTGCCGCACCTGCCCAGCCAAGAGCACTGCTGCGGGCCCATCCGTTGATGGTCAATTGAGCGGCTCCAGCCTGACCTTGACGCTCGGGGTTACCCGCCATCAAAGGTTGTACAAGCATGCTGCTACCCAACAAGGCAGCGGCAAAAGCAATATTCAAGCGTTTCTTCATGAGTTCTATTAATAGCTATCCAAGTCAATGGCGTGCATGATGCCGTACCAGCGTACGACCTTCTCACCCAAGTCTTTGTTCTTTACATGTATTAAGTACAGACCAGAGGCAATGGGCACATTGCTTTGGTTCTTCAAGTCCCACTCGACGAAGGTCTGTTCGTCGGCCTTGGTGATGCGGCGAATCTGGTTACCTGCCATGTCGTAGATCGTGATCGTACATTCAGGAGGCAAGTTGGTGATCTTCACGCGAGAGTCAACAGGGCTGTTCTCGTATTCGCTGTAACCGCGATAAGGGTTAGGCACCACATTCACCAAATCCAAGCTGGCGATTCCTACGTCGTTGGAAACGGTTGGAGCAATCTCGCTGGCATCGAATTCGTACATGGGACGATCGTTGTTGGCTGTATTGCCGGTTTCGAAGGTGGTATAGGCCTTGCGAATGTTGATTTTGAACTTCACCTCAGTTGGAGGCACACCGTTGTCCATGTTGTAACCAGGGGCCAGGTACGTGGGCATTACCCACATAACTTGTGACAAGACGCGCGTCTTTTGCAAGTTATTGGGGTTTCCACCAGGAGCAGAAGCCATCAAACCGTCTTTGAAACGCTGGAAGTTGGCTTCGTCCTCTCCAAAGTAACGGTCACCCTTCACGTTGCGGGAAATACCGTTATAACCGGTATTGAATATATAAATGAAGTGCTTACCACCGATAACGGGATAGTTCCCATTGTCGTTGTACACACGATCTGTGGGGTTGTAAATCATGTCACGACCGTTGTCACCAGGCAAGTAGCTGTCTTCAGAGAAAGCTACGCACAAGCGCTCACCGGTTTCCATGTTGATGGCATAGCCAGGGAACCATCCCAAGCCCATGCTACCAGCGATGGGATTGCCTTCTTTGTCAACCGAATTGGCGTAACGCATGTTGAATTTTGACTGTTGACCCTCAGTAGAGGTTTTAACTTCGTCATCGGCCATTTCCAATACGGGGCAACGAGTCCACAAATCTTTGTTGGGGGTCAAGACAATTTCCACACTGGCCAATTCCGCCATGGGGTTTTGCAAGCCTGTGGCATTGCCCCACCAAGCAAATCCGTAGGTGTTTTTACCCACCGTTGGGCTGTACTTTTCACGGGCCACCAAACCGTAAGGCGCGATGCGGCCGTTCCATATGCGCTCATAAGCAGATCCTGGGTCAACAGGAGTTCCGTCCTGATTGAAGAAGTCAGAGGTATAACCGTCGAAGGTACCGCCACGACCATTGCTACCGGCACGAATCCAGTTGGGCCATACAGTTCCCGCTTGAGCATTGCCGTTGGCGTCGTTATCGGCCACAGCCGTCAACCACTGCTTACCGTTGTCTTCCCAGGTTACCTCATAAGAAAGGTAACCGTTAGAGGGATCAGCCTCGGCGTTCTCACCAGGGTTGTAAACCTGCTCTACTTCGATGCTCAAGCCCCAATCGGCGAGGGTTTCAGGAGTAGAATTTGCTGTTGATGGTCGACCCTGCACACTTTCAAAGCGGAATGCAATGGTAGTATCAGAGAAGATCGTATCTCCAGATGTTTGGTTTACCAAGTACCACTGGGTGTGCTTGGTCATAGAGTCTTTCAAGCCCGAGCTCAATGAGGTCTTCAATTCGTCAAACACCAAGGTGAATTTGGCGTTGGGGACCTTCAAGGGATCAATCACTTTCACGTTCACAGGACCCATTCCTGCCATGTACTTGGGATTGGGAGCGTAACCTGTTGAAAGTACTTCGTCCAAGGTTTCCTTTGTAAACTCTAACACTTGACCACCGTTTCCACGACCTGACAAGCGTACCAATGAAGGACCGCTACCGTACTGAGTATTCAACTCGGTTCCGAAATTCTCGGGTTCGGTTTTGTGAGGAATGGCACGA
>JALRLA010000294.1 GCA_023254645.1 Bacteroidia bacterium | reverse complement strand
GTTCCCATTGACCAAAACCCGCATTTGAGCTTTTGAGTTGTAAGCCGCAAGCAAAATATTGGCTTCGTATGTTTGACCGGTCAATACTGCACTCATGGGAGAAGAAACCACAGGAATCAATGAATCAAACTTGTAGTCAGTTGCATTCACTGATTCAGCCAAAGCTTGAGCCACTTCGGCTTCCAGAGAACGACAATCATTCTCAATTTTACTGAGCATAGCAAAAACACCTGCCAATGGAGAATGTTCCAAATACATGGAAACCCAAGATTGTTTGGATCCAGAGCTATTGGTACCATCTTCCGCGTACAATGAAGTCTTCGCTTCAATGGCCTTCATTTTATCCAATAGAAATTTGACGGTTTCCGGATTTTTCGCCAATCCGGTATCTTTTGTTGCAGACTCAAGAACACCCAACAATGCTTTGCGGGTATCATTGATAGCCTTTTGCAATTCAGTACCACGCTTGCCATTATCTTCAACTACGAAATAATTGGCATGAATTTCCATGTTGTCACCTTGAGCCAATTCATTTACACCACCCTTTACCAATTGGCCTTCTTCATCAGATTTACGACCTGTTTTGGGGTCTTTCCCATCTCCAGACAATGTCAATAGATCCGTTTTGATTTGACCTATTTTTTTGATCAACGCTTCACTGATTTTTTGTGCTTCGTTAACCTTTTCAACTGCAACTTTTGCTGCTTGATTATCCTGACTTGCTGTTTTCTGAAGAGCGGACAATACAGCGTTGTTCTTTTGAACAATGTTGCGAGTAGAATTATCAAGAGAGTTTTCAATCAAATTGAAAGCCTTGATGATTTCTTTTGATACGTTCAACGCCAAAAGTGCCGTCAACACGAGGTACATCATGTTGATCATCTTCTGACGTGCTGACAATTTACCACCTGCCATTTGTTTATCTATTTAAGTTTATGTGGTACAGTCAATTACGATCAGTTCTTCGCTCCACCCATAGCACTCAACATGTTGCCATAAATGGAGTTCAAATTATTCAAGTTGCGGTTCAATTGAGCCAATTCTTGATTGAAGGATGCAGTTGCACTTTCGGTAGCCATTAGATTGTTCAAGGCTGAACCCAAACCACTAGAGAAATTACCCATTGAATCACTTACCATAGCAGAACTATCTGCAATAGAAGCCATATTGGCCGCGGCTTTGTGAGCATTTTCAGAATATTCTTTTGTTGCAACTGCAGCACTTGACATACTAGCCATGTCTTTCACATTCGTACTCAATGAAGTTAGGCCAGAACCCAAAGATGCAATCAATTCAGGACCAATTTTGGCTTGTGACAACATAGAATCAAGTTGCTGAGAAACACCAGCAGACGATTCTTTTTTAGAACCCGGATCTCCACCAGCCAATTCTGGGTATACCAAAGACCAATCTGGATCCATGTGTACAGGTTCGAAAGCTGAAATAACGAAAATACCAGCCTCAGTCAACAGACCTACACTCAGCATGATGTCTGCACCTTTCAAGTGAAGAATTTTAAACAGAGCCCCCACAATTACGACGGCCGCACCGATACCATAAACGAAGTTCATGGTAGTTTTGAACTTTTTGGATTCAAAGAAACTTTTGCTCATTTTTATATTTGGTTAATAGTTGTTGTAGTCTAAACGCAATATGTACATAAAAATTGTCGAGGCGACAATTTCGTTATCCACATGTTGAAGGGAATTACTTCGTATCCTTATTTGAACGACCGATGTAGGTCTGAACGGTACGGAATCCAACGTAACACTTACTGGTGTCTTGGTATTCAAATGTACGTGCACCGCATTCGATGAAGTACCCGATGTCTTTCCAGCTTCCACCGCGAATCACCTTACGTTTTTCGCTGATGGGAGTATTGGCAGCATCTTCGCCACGCTCCTTGATGTAAACCTGACGTTCTCCATTCAAATCGTGAACAAAGGTGTTGTTGGCTTCATCCCACACAGTATTGGTCCATTCAGAAACATTCCCGCTCATGTTGTACAAACCAAAATCGTTGGGGAAGTAAGAGTCAACACGCACAGGGTAAACACCACCGTCTACACCGTAGTTACCACGTAAGGGCTTGAAGTTGGCCAACATACATCCTTTGCTGTTGCGAGCGTAAGGCCCACCCCAAGGGTATTTGTTGCCAATGCGGCCTCCACGAGCGGCATATTCCCACTCATACTCTGAGGGCAAACGGAAATCTTCGGTTGTAGGATAGAAACCTTGTTGATCCCAATAGCTGTTTTTGCGAATGGTTCTCCACATGCAGAATGCACGTGCTTGGTGCCAATTCACTCCCACTACAGGATAATCGTCGTATTTGGGGTGCCAGAAATACACACGCGCCATAGGCTCATTGAAAGAGTAAGTGAAGTCACGAGCCCAGCACAATGTGTCAGGATAAATCAAGACATCTTCTTCTTCAATGAATTCGCGGCGATTCATAGGATCATACTTATCGCGATCCAACATGGCAGCTTTGGCCAAATCGAACCACTCATAGTGGTACATCAATTTGCGTGTATCAAACTGACGCTTGCCACGAAAACGCTCATCTCCTTGATAGTAAAGATCATACAAATCTTCTTTGTGCTTTTCAAAGTTGCGAGGATCCAAGGGACCTGCTTGAGTGTAATCAATGAAACGGAACCCTTCATCATTTTCAGCCATGAAATACTGGTCGTCGTCCAACACGTAACGCGCGATAGAATCGGCTACGTAAGCAACGAATTGACGGTATTCATTGTTGGTGATTTCAGTTTCGTCCATCCAAAAAGCAGAAATGGTCATCTGCTTGTTAGGCTCCAAATAAGACTGGAAGATATCTTGACCAGCTTGACCCGTGTGGAAGGTTCCTGAAGGAACGTACACGGTACCCGGAGGGGTTGGGTGGAACCAGGGGCGACGGCCCTGAAGGCCAGTCAAATCACCGGTATCAGCGGGGCCGCACGCGACCATGAATACGGAAGTGACAATCGCCACTTGACGCACTCGTTTATTGGCGAAAAGCGTCTTTGCTTTTTTAACCATGCTGTTCATTGCATTTAAACGCGACAACGGATTCTTCATGAGTTCGGTTTCCAATCGGTACTTTTTATCTAAGGTTGCAAAAATATGGCTTGCTCTTTATAAAGCAAGACATGTTTTCATGTGGGTATTATAACGGCAAGTTAAAATGTTTATTGTGTGTGAATAACTTTTTTTAATCAATTTCTGGAGAATGCTCCATCCAACGGGGGTGTCGGTAAATGATTTCAGGGCGTTCAGGCAAACTGATCATGAAGCAATAATTCACTTGAACTTCATGAGTACCAAAGCTGTTGCGCACCAAGTTAGACATGGTTATATCATAGGAATATCCCACACGAAGCTTTTGCTGGCCAGCAGCATTGCCCAAGAGTGGAGGATAATAACCCAAGATGACAGAAAGAGCATCTAAGCCCGTTCCGTAGGATCGCAAATTCAACCCGCCGGCGAACAAATCGTTCCAATTGGCAATTCCCTGAAGATCCAATTCAGGTTTAACCAATCCACCCTTGCCCATGACTGTACGAATTTTAAATGCAGGATCTAGCGATAAGGAAGGATTGCCCATGAAATTGTTCATGCGCACACCACCAGCCAAATACAAGTGGCGAGCCGTGGTGATTTGGATGGCTCCACTTGGGCCATAGGCAAAAGTTTGAGGCATCAGGTGAGTCATGGACAAACTGCCCCAAGCGCCTCCCATAATATTGGGATCACTGTAATAAGCCCCCAAGCCCATGGTCACGCGGGAATCGGCTGAAGTTCCAGTAGGAATCAATGGATCTCCAGGATCGTGGTAACGAAGTCCTTGACCATCCAATTCTTTGGTCAATGATGTAAAATCAACCCCCAAACGAACATTGGCCCCGCTAGACAAATTGTAGGCGCCTGCCAAACCAAACTTCATGTACGTATTGTTTTCGTAAGCGATTTGATCACTGATGAAGCCGGCGTAAACACCACCGATATCAATGGTGTTGCCTTTCAACTTCATGCGCAACGGAGCTGTAAAACCAGCGCCAGTTGTTTTAGGAGCAATGTTTCGAGCAATGTTATCCGATACAGGCAAACCGCTTTGGGTTTTGATGAACGGAGATTCATCGTCGTATCCTAACCACTGTTGGTGGGTAATCGCATTCAAACAAAACTGACCGGAAGCTCCAGCGTAAGCCGGATTGTACAACACTTTGTTGAAAGTAAAGTGCGTATACATCGGGTCTTGCTGTGCCACCAGAGGTAGAGCACCCAAGCCCGCGATTAGCATTGCCGTTTGGATAAAGGTATTCTTGCGCATGCAGTATTCGTACTATAGCCGAATAACAAAGAAACCGCAATCAGAGGGATTTCCCAAATATTTCCTTCCTCTGTCCAATTAATTTGAACTTCCCGTGAAGCTTGGAATTGCAGAATCTCCTCAAGGTGGAAAAGTGCCCGATTTCTGTGGATTTGTGTCCACTCCCTGTCCCCTATCCTTGTACTCTATTTAAGACAGATTTATGGCAGAAATATTGGTCATTGACGACGAAGCCCCTATCAGAGAAACGCTCAAGGAGATCTTGGAGTATGAAAACTTCAACGTTACTCTAGCTGAAGATGGTCAGAAAGGCTATCAATACATCCAGAAAAACGACTACGACGTTGTCTTGTGCGACGTAAAAATGCCGGGAATGGATGGCATGGAATTACTGGAGCGCTCCCTGGCTTTAAAACCCGAATTGCCCTTTGTGATGATTTCGGGTCATGGAAACGTAGAAATGGCCATCGATGCCACCAAAAAAGGAGCTTTCGATTTCATCACGAAACCACCCGATCTCAATCGCTTGCTCATCACCTTGCGCAATGCCATCGAGCGAACCGACTTGGTAACCGAAACCAAGGTACTGAAGCGCAAAGTTTCCAAAACCTTTGACATCATTGGAGAAACTCCCGCCATCTCGAAAATCAAAGAGACGATTGAGAAGGTTGCACCCACAGAAGCTCGAGTACTCATCACTGGTGAAAATGGAACGGGCAAAGAACTGGTCGCCCGTTGGTTGCACGAGAAAAGCGCGCGTTCAGAAATGCCTCTGATCGAGGTCAATTGTGCCTCCATCCCTACCGAATTGATCGAGAGTGAGCTTTTCGGACACGAGAAAGGCGCTTTTACCTCTGCCATCAAACAGCGCATTGGAAAATTTGAGCAAGCCCATGGCGGAACTTTGTTTTTGGATGAAATTGGCGACATGAGCATGGCGGCTCAAGCCAAAGTATTGCGCGCCATTCAGGAAGGCAAAATCACCCGTGTGGGTGGTGACAAAGAAATCAAGGTCGATGTACGAATCGTAGCGGCAACCAACAAGAATCTATTGGAAGAAATCGAGAAGGGTCAATTCCGAATGGACTTGTACCATCGTTTGTCGGTGATTCTCATGCACGTTCCAACCTTGAACGAAAGAAAAGAAGACATCGTTCTCATCGCCGAACACTTCCTCGAAGACATTTGTGCCGAAAATGGCTTGGCCCTCAAAACCTTCACCCCCGACGGCTATGATGCGCTGAAAGAAGTGAATTGGACCGGTAACATTCGCGAATTGAGAAACGTTGTGGAACGTTTGGTGATTCTGTGTGGAGAGGCCATCAGCGGAGAAGATGTGTACATGTACAGCAATCCCGCTCAACGCGGAGCCGATCCGTTTGGAGTGGTTGACGAGTACCGAACCTTGCAAGACTTCCGTGACTGGGCTGAAAAGGTCTTCATCGAGCGCAAGCTGATTCAAAACGGTTGGAATGTGGCCAAAACCGCGTCAGAAATTGACATACAGCGCAGCCACTTGTACAACAAGATTGACAAGTACAACCTAAAGCGCCGTTAAGCATGAGGGCCAAGCGCCTAACTGAATCCGTGGAGGCGGCTGAACTGTTGTCGGCTGGTCAGTTGGTAGCCATTCCAACCGAAACGGTCTACGGATTGGCGGCTAACGGCTTAGATGATCACGCGGTTGCCCGAATTTTCGAGGCAAAAAAACGCCCTTTCTTCGATCCGTTGATTCTTCATATAGGGAGCACGGAGCAAGCAAAGTCGCTTTGTCAGGATTGGCCCGATGAAGCCGAAAAACTCAGTCGAGCCTTTTGGCCTGGCCCCTTGACCCTTGTTCTTCCCAAATCGGATCGAGTTCCCAATATCGTCTCTAGTGATTTGCCCACTGTGGGCATTCGAATGCCTCAACATGCATTGACCTTGGAACTCTTGAATCTACTCGAGTTCCCGCTGGCCGCTCCATCGGCCAATCCCTTTGGCTACGTGAGCCCTACTACGGCCGAGCATGTATTGGATCAATTGGGCGAAAGCATTGAAGCCGTCTTGGATGGAGGACCTTGTCAAGTGGGCATCGAAAGCACCATAGTCAAATGGGACGAAACGGGACTTCATTTGCTGCGATTGGGAGCCATCACACAAGAACAAATCGAAGCCGTTGTTGGGCCGATTACTCAATCCGTATCTGTTTCCCAGAAAGTTCAAGCACCTGGGCAATTGGAGCAACATTACAGCCCTCATTGCGGCATTACTTTATTCGAGCCCGGTGCTTCGGCTCCCAACCCGAATGATCAGCAAGCGGTGGTCTATTTCCAGAAGCTCCCAGAAGGAATGCCACAACACGGTTATTACTTGAGCCAATATGGGGAATTGAGCGAAGCAGCAGCCTCAGTATTCTCGGTATTGCGCAACCTAGACAAATGGGGTTACGCCCATGCTTACATTGAATGGGCTCCAAAACATGGATTGGGACTGGCCATCAATGACCGATTGAAACGGGCGGCTGCGAAACGTTAAAAATCGCTATCTAAGAATGCCTGAGTGGCATCCATCGCGAGCCAAAGAGATTCGGAAAATTCTTCAGGACCGGAACAAGGATGGGAACAATTGAACGTGTGATCAGCACCTTCAAGCGTCTGCATCATGGCGTGCAAACAGGAGCCGTGAATGGATCGAGAATGAGAAATGGGCACAACCTGGTCGGCATCTCCATGAAGCAGAAACAGGGGTCTACCCAAGGCTCTGGCCGCGTCAATGACGCTGTATTCCTCGTGAGACTCCAAATCTTCATAAATGACATAATCGAGGGGCATTTCTTGACCTGTGCGGGTATTTGCAATGAAGGTTCTGCCCTCTTTCTTCCACTTTTCTAGGTCCATTCCTCTAAACAAATGGAAATAATCAGAGACCGGAGACCAAGCAATGACTTTCTGGATGTAATCGGGGTGCAAGGAGGCAAAAACAATGGCATTGGCACCCCCTCGGCTGTGACCCAACCAGTTAAGGTTATCGGGTTGCAGGTTGTAGGATTTCGCTTCTTGCTTGATCCATTTGGCCAATGACTCCATGTCGCGCAATTCCTGCGTTACTGTGTTGCGTGCAAAATGTTCGAGATCATCAAAATCTCGAGCTTGCACACCGTTGTGGGTATGATTGAAGGTGATGATGGCCGTATTGTGAGCTTCGAAGAACTCGTGCAAATGGGGAATAAAACCCCAATCCTTAAAACCTTTGAAACCGTGGCCATACACCAACACCGGAAAGGGACCATCGCCCAACTCGGGTATAAACAAATCGACGGCCATTGAGAGGCCGTCGATTGTTGTGATCTGAAGAGAATGTTTTTTCGACACTTTGTGTTCGATTTGGTACCCAGGACCGGGGTCGAACCGGTACGAGTGTTACCTCATTGGTGTTTGAGACCAACGCGTCTACCAATTCCGCCACCTGGGCATGCTCTTTCAGAACGGAGTGCAAATGTATGTTGAGAACCACATCTTTTCAAAGCACGAATGAGATTTTTTTATAGATTTTTTCGCTCCCATTCTACGACCTCCAAAGTCTTGGGTTTACCAGCCTCCAAGACTAACCTCAAGGCCGTTCGAACTTTGTGAAACCCTTGCAATCCGCAAGCACCTGGATTCAAATACATTAGATGAAATCTCTGGTCAAATTGAACCTTGCAAATGTGGGAATGACCGCACACCAACCAGTCGGGTTTCAGCTCAGCAATGCGCTCCCTTACCTTTGTCGTATACACTCCTATTTTGCCGGCAATGTGCACCATTAGAATGCGAATTCCTTGCCTTTCCAATACCAAGAACTCATCGTAATGCACTCGAAGGTCTTGACCATCAGCATTGCCATACACCGAAAACAAGGGTTTTCCCAAGCGATCGATTTCCATTTTCAAACTGTCATTAAGCCAATCGCCCGCGTGCCAAACCTCGTCCGCCCAATTGACTTGTTCCAATATGGGCTGATCCCAATGGCCGTGGTTATCGCTAATGATGAGAATGTTCATGTTCGTGATGGAAAGGTTCGTTGCCATCCGTCGGCGAACCACAGGGCCAACAGCGGATAAAGAATCAGGGTATACCGCGCCGAAGCCACGGGACCGACAACGCCCAGCCATAGCAGGCAGAACAGTCCAAAAAACAAGTGCTGCCGATAGCCCAATTGAGGCTGTAAACCACGTATAATGAAGAACAGAAAAACCAGATTCAAGACGGAACCCAACAGCATGTAAACAAGCCCCCCTAAAGAAGCCCCAGTTGGCCAGCGACCTTCGTTAAGGGCCTTCATCACCCCCATATCTCCGCTCGCGCCCAAAAACGACCATGCATCGTATCGCCCTGGATCCAACAATCCCACCAGTACCCCTCTGAAGTGAACCCCCATAACGGACAAAGGATTTTCCATTGTGACCGTTCGAATGACCTGCTGAGCATGGGACAGCGCTTCAGCTGGGTGGGTAGCCGTTTCTTCGTATCGAAACCCGGATTGATAAGACGGCAAATTGTACTCCACGGCGTTGCAAATACCCATCGACGAATAATGTCCGACACCCATAGTTTGCAAATTCATCAGCCAGCCAGCAGTCAATACCAACAAGGGAATCAGACAAGATACAAAAGCTAGTTCCCGATCATCATCGCAAAATCCAATCAGACAGAGACAATCACCTCAGTGAGCCTTGATCTGTTCCTCATTCTTTTTATTCTTGCAATAGGGTTAGGAATAGCCCTATTCATATTCTTTTACATATTAGCTTGGCATGAAACCACAAAAGACGCACACTATTACAACTCTAAAAGAAAGAACCATTGAGGAC
>JALRLA010000285.1 GCA_023254645.1 Bacteroidia bacterium | reverse complement strand
CAGAGGCATTTCGTTCTCTTGGCTCATCTCTTCTTCGATCAGAACAAATCGGAAGTCCCCGATGTAGCCCTTTTCATGGAAAGCGTGGTAGTGCGGGTCCAAATCCACTTCACCGGAACTCACCAGTTCTTCAATCACTTGTTTGAGGTACAAATTGATCTTTTGCTGGATGCGGAATCCCAAGCGGAATTGGACTTTGATGATGTCGTTCTTTTCGATGATGTTCACACGGTATTCTTTGGTGTAGGGCTCGTCTGAAACTTCGACATGCACGAACCAATAGAAATCGGCTCTCTTGGGTCTTTTGTGTAAGATGGAATACAACAGGGTCGATTCCACTTCCTCATCGCCCTTGACTTTTGACAGGTAAACCAAATGCGTGGCAAACTTGGGTAGAGTGGTGTCACGGCTCAAACCTTTGAGCTTGGGCCTCAAATCCCGAAGGTTCTCCGTTTTTACCGTTGCGCCTTTGATCTTGCCACCTCTTAAGGTGATGTACATGATGCCTATGTAGAACGTACCAATGATAAAGGTGAAGTAACCGCCTTGCGAGAATTTGCTCAAGTTGGCAATCAAGAAGGCTGTTTCAATCGACAAGAACACGAACATCATAGGGACCAGAAGGAAGAAGTTCCACTCGCGAATGCGCAAGAAATAGAACAACAATATACTGGTCATCATCATGTCGATGGTAATGGCCAACCCATAAGCTGCCTCCATGGCCGAGCTCTCTTGGAAAATCAAAACCACAGCCAAACAACCTACCAGCATTACGGTATTGATGATGGGAATGTAAATCTGCCCTTTTACGTCAGAAGGGAACTTGACGGTGAAACGAGGCATCATGTGCAAGCGAATGGCTTCCGAAACGAGGGTGAATGAACCCGATATCAAGGCTTGCGAAGCAATGATGGCAGCGGCCGCAGCAATGGCAATTCCAACAGGCAAAAACCACTCAGGCATGAGTTCGAAAAAAGGACGTTGTTCGCCCAGGGTTTGGCCTTCACGAGCCAAAAGCCAAGCGCCTTGACCAAAGTAATTCAATAGCAATGCGGTCTTGACAAAGATCCAAGATATGCGAATGTTCTTTTTGCCACAATGGCCCAAATCGCTGTACAATGCTTCGGCTCCTGTGGTACACAGGAATACGGCACCCAATACCAAGAATGCATCTTTGCTGCTGCTGACCAATTGATAGGCATATATGGGGTTAATGGCCCTCAAAACGCCAGGGTTCTCAATTAAGGCGGCAAACCCTAATACGGCCAATGTCCCGAACCAAACGGTCATGATGGGGCCAAAGAACTTGCCAACGGCCGAAGTTCCAGCTCTTTGCATCATGAAAAGAGCTGTTAAAATGCCCATGACAATAGGCACAGTGGGAATGTCAGGGTTCAAGATTCTCAGACCCTCGATGGCAGAAGAAACCGACAGGGGTGGGGTGATAATGCCATCAGCGAGAAGCATGGCTCCACCAATCATGGTACCCACCACCAAATAGGGAAACCTTCGGCGCAACAAACTAAATAGAGCAAAAATTCCTCCTTCTCCTTTGTTGTCAGCGCGAAGCGTAAGAATGATGTATTTGACAGTGGTTTGCAATGTCAACGTCCAGAAGACGGCTGATAATCCGCCGAGTACCAAAAGTTCAGAGATTTGCGATTGCCCAATGATGGCGGTCATTACATAAAGTGGCGATGTGCCAATGTCTCCGTAAATGATGCCCAAAGTGATCAGCAGGCCAGCCCCGCTCAATTTGTCAATACGATGATGTCCCATTGTTATGACTGGCGAAGTTAGGTTTTTTTTACCCCTCGCGCCTCATGTGTACAGGCTGTGAATAATTGCCATTGATGTGAATCTCATTGGGGATATTTCGTTCCATTTTTCATGGATTTTGCCCTGGCTTGCCCCCATCTTTGTAGCGTTGTTCTAAATCAATCAATTAATCAATCATGAACTCCAAAACATCATCAAAATCTGCTGCTAAAAAGAAAAGCGGCCACGAACACGGCATCTCATCCTATTACGGAGAATGGGTATTTGGACCCGATGCACAATCCCAGTATTTGAGCGAAAAGGCGCAAGCCGCCATTGCAAAAGCAGCCAGTCATGGTGAAGCGGTTAGCCGCGACATGGCCGGTGAAATTGCCGAAGGCATGAAAAACTGGTCCCTGGATCTAGGCGCTACGCATTACACTCACTGGTTTCAACCCTTGCGCGGAACGACCGCTGAAAAACACGATAGCTTTTTCGAGCCCAGTGGTGTCGATCAAGGAGTAGAAGAATTTTCTGGCAAAGCACTGGTGCAACAAGAACCAGACGCATCTAGTTTCCCCAACGGCGGTATTCGCAACACTTTTGAAGCGCGTGGTTACACGGCTTGGGATCCCTCATCGCCAGCTTTTGTTCTGTTGAAGGGCGGCACCAAGACTTTGTGCATTCCCACCATTTTTGTTTCCTACACGGGTGAAGCGCTTGACTACAAGGCTCCTTTGTTGAAGACTTTGTCTTTTGTGCGATCTGCGGCTACTGACGTTTGCCGATACTTTGACGAGAATGTCAGCGATGTCAGTGTCAGCCTTGGGGTTGAACAGGAGTATTTCTTGGTCAAAGAGGAGCTGTACAAGCTTCGTCCAGACTTGCAATTGGCGGGTAGAACCTTGGTGGGCCATTTGGCGGCCAAAGGCCAGCAATTGGAAGATCACTATTTCGGTTCCATTCCCGAAAAGGTGCAGGCTTTCATGCACGACTTTGAATACCGCGCACACAAATTGGGCATCCCCTTGCGCACCCGCCACAACGAGGTAGCGCCTGCGCAGTTCGAATGTGCCCCTCAATACGAAGACCTAAATTTGGCGGTCGATCACAATGCCTTGTTGATGGATGTCATGGAAAGTACGGCTCACAAGCACGGATTCCGCGTGTTGTTGCACGAAAAGCCCTACGCGGGGATCAATGGCTCTGGCAAGCACAACAACTGGTCTTTGATCACCAATACGGGAGTGAACCTGTTGTCACCTGGCTCTAGTCCTTCTGGGAATCTTCAGTTTTTAACCTTCTTCATCAATACGATCAAAGCGGTTCACGATCATGCTGATTTGATGCGTGCCTCTATTGCTACGGCTGGCAACGATCATCGTTTGGGAGCCAATGAAGCGCCTCCGGCCATCATGTCTGTCTTTGTTGGTCAAGCGTTGGAAGAAGTGTTGAATGATTTCGAATCGGCCAAGGCGTCCAAGACGGGTTCGGTTTCGGGATCCATTCAGGTGCCCAGCATCCCCGAAATTTTGCTCGACAACACCGACCGCAACCGTACTTCTCCGTTCGCCTTCACGGGCAACAAGTTTGAATTCCGTGCTGTAGGTAGTTCCGATAACTGCGCTAGCCCCATGGTAGTATTGAACACCATTGTTGGCAACCAGCTGAATCAGTTCAAAAAACGGGTTGACGCCTTGATCAGTCAGGGTGCAGCGAAAGAAGAAGCCATCAAAGCCATTTTGCGCGAAGATTTGATCTCTTCTCGCCGCATTTTGTTCGGCGGTAATGGATATAGCCAGGAATGGGTTGAGGAAGCGGCTCGCCGCGGATTGAACAACATTCGCCATTCGGCTGAAGCCTTGGCGGCCTACATGCACCCCAGTTCTGTAGAATTGTTTGTAGAGAATGGCATTTTCTCCGAGCGTGAGTTGGAAGCTAGAACGGAAATTCGCTACGAAACCTTCAATCTTCGTTTGCAGATCGAAGGCCGTGTGTTGAATGAGTTGGTTCAAAACTTCGTCATTCCCAGCGCTTTGGAATACCAAAAGCAATTGGCCGATACGGTTCAAACCTTGCTGTCTATTGGCCAAAGCAAAGAATCGCTGACCACCCATATTGAGTTGGTGGAACGCTTGAGCACGGAGATCAATGCCGCTTACTCCTTAAACAATCGAATGACCGAGGCCAGAGCCAAGTGGAACAAAGAAGAAGATGCGCACAAGCGTGCTTTGGGATACAACAGCGAAGTGAAGCCCTTGTTTGAAGAGTTGAGAACTCATTGCGACAACATGGAACAATTGATTCCCGATGACATGTGGACATTGCCGAAATACCGAGAATTGATCAACCTGGATTGATGAAATGGGGAGCTCAGGCTCCCCATTTTTTTTGTGTTGTGAACAAAAGTCACATAACTGCTCAGAGCCTCATTTTACCTTTGTCTCATTAAAGAGTTATGAGCACATCAGTAGAGAAAATCGAATGTTTGATTATCGGTAGTGGTCCTGCAGGCTACACTGCAGCCATTTACGCGGCACGCGCCGATATGAAACCTGTTGTTTACGAAGGCTTGCAACCGGGTGGTCAATTGACCATTACGACCGATGTTGAAAATTACCCTGGCTATCCCGATGGAATCATGGGTCCTGAAATGATGAATAACTTCAAGGCACAGGCGGTGCGTTTGGGAGCCGATGTCCGTTTTGGAATGGTTACCTCGGTTGAATTTGTCAACGGAGGCCCCCAAAAGGTGGTCGTCGATTACGAACACCAAATTGAAGCTGAGACCGTCATCATTTCAACCGGTGCTTCGGCCAAATGGTTAGGCTTGCCCAGCGAACAGCGATTGAATGGAAGCGGGGTTAGCGCCTGTGCCGTGTGCGACGGATTCTTTTACAGAGGCCAAGATGTAGCCATCGTGGGAGCGGGTGATACCGCCTGTGAAGAGGCCACCTACTTGGCTAAAATCTGCAACAAGGTTTACATGTTGGTTCGCAAGGATGAGTTCCGCGCTTCAAAAGCTATGCAGCATCGTGTGCTGAATACGCCGAATATCGAAGTATTGTTCAATACGGAAACCGACGAATTGTTGGGAGATATGGCTGTAGAAGCCGTTCGCGTGAAGAACAATCAAGACGGCAGTACTCAAGAATTGGCCATCAAGGGCTTTTTTGTCGCCATTGGTCATCAGCCCAATACCGATATTTTTAAGCCCTATATCGACATGGATGAGCAAGGTTATATCATCACCAAACCCGGCACTTCCTACACCAATGTGGAGGGTGTTTTCTGTGCAGGAGATGCTCAGGATAAAACCTATCGCCAAGCGGTAACGGCGGCTGGGTCTGGATGCATGGCTGCCTTGGATGCCGAGCGCTGGTTGGGTGCCCGCCACGCCGCACAGTAACAAAGCCTTTGTATACTTGTAAGGTGTTCAAGCGCCTGATCATACTGCTTATTTCTGGGGCTGGCACCTTGTCGGCGCAGTCCAATTGGGCCATTTTTGGTTCACCCCCTATTGGTGGGAATGAACCTGCCTATGCGCGCAGTAAATCAGAATTCTCGCACGAATACCTGGCCTTCAACACATCTTCTCTTTTTATCAAAAGACACGGAGATTCGGCCTTTCAACCTTTGGTTTTCCAAACGCCTTACGGGTTCTATGGAGATCCCGTGTTGTTGCCAGCCCTAGATGGTGGGATGTATCTGGCCCATTTGGCTCGAAATCCCGATGCCGACTGGCCCAATTTTTTCAATCGAATGGTGGTGGAGAAATTCAATGTTCAAGGACAGCATGAATTCTCGGTCGCCACACCTGTTCACGGTTCCAAAATGCAGGATAAGCCTTGGATTACCCTCAACGAGTTGGATGAATCACCCGAACGGGGCGCCTTGTACTTGACCTGGACAGAATTTGACGATTACGGAAGTGATGCACCAGGAGATTCCTCTCGCATTTGCTTTGCTCGACTGGCGCCGGGCTCCAAAGTTTTTGACGAGCTGGTGGTCGTGAGTGATCGCTGCGGCAATGCCATGGATGACGATGGGACAGCCGAAGGAGCGACAGTAGGGGTTCTGCCGAGCGGAGAACTTCTGTGCATTTGGGCCAGAGAAGGCCAAATATGGCAAGATCGTAGCTTGGATTTCGGTAAGTCCTGGGGCAGAGATACTGCCATTGCTCAACAATTGGGGGGATGGAATCACGATGGATTGGAAGGTTGCATGAGGGCCAATGGCATGCCTTTTTTGGCCATAGGTCCTAAAGGCCAAATCGCCGTTGTGTATACTCAAGGCGCGGTCCAAGAGCGCCGTTTGGTCGGATTGTGGAGTCGTGACGGCGGATACGGGTATGAACAATTCGAATGGGAGGTGGACGGTGAAACATTTGCCCCTCAAATCGTTTGGCCGGCAGAGATTCGGTATCCGCAGGTATTGGTGCACAGTACAAAGGGATTTTACACGCATCGATTTTACCACATGTGGACCTTTAAAATGAGGCCCAGATCCTTTTCAAAAGCGAAAATATTGAGCCCAGAACCCACCTTGCTGCCTGGCGACTCCTACTTCATGGGCGATTATGCCTCCTGGCAATTTGACGGAAGTCAATTTTTGGCTGCCTATACCCATTTTTACATGCCCAAATCCCGTCCCTGCATTGCCACTATGTCTTGGACAGCCAAAGAATTGAAAAAGGGAGCAGCGTCCCTGCAGTATCCCATTTTGCGGGTTCATCAAGAACCGGGGTCG
>JALRLA010000256.1 GCA_023254645.1 Bacteroidia bacterium | reverse complement strand
AATACCACCTGGGCTACAGCGTCAATGTAGACACCGCAAGCGGAAAAAAAGTTCACTTGCGTTTGGCTGACAACCCCAGCCACCTTGAAGCCGTCAACCCTGTTGTAAAAGGATTGGTTCGCGCCAAATTGGATCACAAATACCAAGGAGAGGTAGACAAAGTTTGCCCCATTTTGATACACGGAGACTCGGCTGTTGCTGGACAAGGCATCGTCTACGAAGTGGTGCAAATGAGCGGTTTGGATAGCTATTACGTGGGTGGAACCATTCACATGGTCACCAACAACCAAATTGGTTTTACCACCTCTTACCTAGAAGCCCGTACCAGTACCTACTGCACCGATGTAGCCAAGGTTACATTGTGCCCTGTTTTGCACGTCAACGCCGACGATGTCGAAGCTGTGGTGCACGCCGTAAAATTGGCCATGGCCTACCGATTGGAGTTCAACTCTGACATTTTCATCGACTCGTTGGGTTACCGCAAGTACGGCCACAATGAAGGCGATGAACCTCGCTTCACTCAGCCTGAGATGTACAAGCTGATTGACAAGCACCCCAACCCTCGGGAGATATACAAAGCCCAACTTTTGCAACGAGGCGACATCGATGCTGCCTTGGCTAAAGAGATGGAAGCTGAGTTCCAGAGCATGCTCCAAGAGAAGTTTGAAGAAGCTAAAGGAGAATTCAAACCGGCCCCTACCGACATTCCAAATACTTGGGAAGGGTATCGCCATGCCGGTGCCAAAGACATACAAAGTCCCACTCCAGATACACAAGTATCCAAGGAGCGATTGGAAAATTTGGTTCAAAAAATCACTCACCTTCCCTCAGATAATTTGCCCATCAAAAAGGTCCAAAAGTTGTTTGAAGACCGGGCAGCTCAGTGGGACCGCAATCAATTGGATTGGGCCATGGGCGAATTGTTGGCCTATGCTTCCTTGCTAGAAGAAAAACACCCTGTTCGCATGACCGGACAGGATGTAGAAAGAGGCACATTCTCTCACCGCCATGCCGTGGTGAAAAGCGAGGACGGGCAACACAATCACTGCAGCTTGAATCACATCAGCGAGGATCAAGCGCATATGTCGATTTACAACTCACTCCTGAGCGAATACGCGGTATTGGGTTATGAATACGGATACTCAACAGCCACCCCTCAAGGTTTGACCATTTGGGAAGCTCAGTTTGGAGATTTCTCCAATGGAGCCCAAATCATCATCGATCAATTCATTGCATCGGCTGAAGCCAAATGGAGCAAGTTCAGTGGCTTGGTGATGCTCCTACCCCACGGCTATGAAGGCCAAGGTCCTGAGCACTCAAGCGCTCGCTTGGAGCGTTATCTGCAATTGTGCGCAGGCTCCAACATGCAGGTCATGAACTGCACCACACCGGCCAACCTATTCCACGCCTTGCGCCGACAACTCAAGCGCGATTTCACCATGCCGTTAGTGATCATGAGCCCAAAGAGTTTGCTGCGTCATCCTCGTTGCGTCAGCAGCATTGAGGATTTCAGCGAGGGCGGTTTCCAAGAAATCATCACCGATTCGGCGGTGAGCCAAAACGTGCGAAAGGTTCTCTTCTGCAGCGGTAAGATTTATTATGAACTGCTCGCTTACAAGGAAGAACAACAACACAGCGATGTCGCCATCGTGCGCATCGAACAGTTGTATCCCTTGCCTGAATGGAAACTCAAGGAAGTATTTGAGCAATACCCCAATGCCGAATATGCCTGGGTACAAGAAGAGTCCATGAACCAGGGTGCATGGCTGCATTTGCATCGCTATGATTTCCCAGTAAAATTGAACTACGTCGGTCGCCGTTCCAGCGCTAGCCCTGCCACAGGCTACAAAAAAGTGCACGATCGCGAGCAGCAGGAAATCATCGAAAAGGCCTTCGCCTAATCGATTCTACTTCCTTTCAAACAAGGCTACACTCTCCACATGGTGAGTGTGAGGGAACATATCTACGGGCTGAACCTTTACCAGTTTGTACGCATCTTCCAGCAACTTGGCGTCGCGGGCTTGCGTAGAAGGATTACAGCTCACATACACCAATCGTTTGGCTTTCATTTCCACCAAACGCTGTACCACTGAGGGGTGCATTCCGTCTCTCGGCGGATCGGTAATGACCACATCGGGTTGACCGTGCTCAGCGATAAACTCGGCGGTCAACAAATCTTTCATGTCTCCGGCGTAAAACTTCAAATGGTCCATGCCATTGTTGGCCATGTTGATCTTGGCGTCAGCGATGGCTTCTTCCACGTATTCAATGCCGATGACTTCTTTGGCTTGATCGGCCACATACAAGGCGATGCTGCCTGTTCCCGTATACAAATCATACACTTTCTCTTCACCCGTCAGCTGGGCAAACGATTTGGTCAAATCGTACAAGCGTTTGGCTTGAGCGGTGTTGGTTTGGAAAAAACTCTGTGCTTGGATCACAAATTCGCGATCACCCAAACGTTCGGTTAATACTTTTTCTCCTGAATGCACCTGTACGTCTAGGCCGTGCAGGGTATCATTCTTTTTATCGTTGATCACGTACAGCAGCGATTTGATCTCTGCAAACGACGACTGCAAGTAATTCAAAACAGCCTGAACTTCTTCGCTCTCGTAGAAGAAGGACACCAAGACCATCCATTCGCCTTTGGCATTGCATCGCATGAGCAAATTGCGCATCAAACCTTCCTGCTTGACCAAATTGAAGAAGGAAATATCTTCCTGCTCGCAAAAGGCCTTCAAACCGCGGTGAATTTGATTGACGTAAGGAGGCATCAAATGGCATTCCTTCACATCCAAAACCTTGTCAAATCGACCCGGTATGTGAAAGCCTAGCCCCTTGGGACGAACAGGATTCTCTTTGTCAAAATCCAACACCCAAGCCTGGTCACTGAAGGTCAAATCCAACTTGTTTCGGTATTCATAGGTTTGATCGCCCCCGATGATGGGAAGCAATTCAAAATCTCCTTGGCCTCCCAAGCGTTCCAAAGAATCTTGGACCTGTTGGGATTTGGCTTTCAGCTGTTCGGAATAATCCAAATGCTGCCATTTGCATCCGCCGCAAACACCAAAGTGCTCGCAACGGGGAGCAACGCGTAAGGGAGAGGGCTCAATCAAATTGACGATTCGAGCCTCCATGTAATTTTTCTTGCGCTTGACGACCTGAATATCAGCCAGATCACCCGGTGCGGCAAATTTGACAAAGACCACCTGCTCATCAATGCGAGCAATGCAATTGCCTTCGGCGACAGCGGCCCCTATACGCACACCCTCAAACAGGGCATACTCCCGGCGTTTTTGACGACGTCCTCCCATCTTATTTTGAGTTCAGCGCCAAGGCCAGCAACCGCAGAAAATCGTCTACCTCCAAATAACCAGGTTGATTGTACCGTACCTCGTCTTTACCCGGATGCATCCAGAAAAAAGTGGTCGGGTATCCAGTAGACTCACCATAACTCAACCACTGATGAAAGCTGGTTTGATTGAAGGCCTTGCCCCCCAAATTGAAGGATTTAGCGATTTCTGGATTGAATTTGACGCAGACGAAATCGCGATTTAACGCTTCAATCACGCGAACGTCGGTATAGGTCTTTTTGTCCATGACCTTGCACCAACCGCACCATTCGGTGTAGGCATCTATCAACAGTACTTTTTGCTCGGCCGCGGCTTTGCCATAGCCTTCTTCAATTCCATACCAAGTCAATACGCTTGAAATGGGTTCCTGAACTGGGGCACTTTCCTCCCTCACATTGGAATCAGGCATCTGTGCTTGGGGCCTTGGATTCGCTTCGGTTTCAACCACCGAAGCCGTTTCAACTGCAGCCGAGTCGGTCGCAACATTGCCCGAACCGCAACCGGTAGGGCCGCTTAGCAAACTCAGGCTTGCCAGGGAAAAAAGCAGCATTTTCATGTCACAAAGGTAGGCATAAGCTCGCCTTCCATCAGTGACCCAGGTCGCTTAGACGATGCGCGTTTTGAAACTGATGTCCAAAGCACGAACGGAGTGCGTCAGCGCCCCTAAACTGATGAAGTCTACCCCTGTCTCGGCATAGGGCTTCAAATTGCCTAGGTGAATGCCTCCAGAGGCTTCGGTTTCTGCTCGTCCTTGAATGATTGCCAGGGCCTCCTTGATCTGTTCAGGGTTGAAATTATCCAGCATGATTCGCTGAACACCATCGCATGCCAAGGCCTGCCTGACTTCATCCAAGTTGCGCGTTTCCACTTCTAAGGCCAATGAAGCATTGTGCTGGGCTCGGTACTGATTGACCGCAGCCACGGCTGATGCTATTCCCCCAGCTGTGTCGATGTGATTGTCCTTGAGCATGAACATGTCATACAAGCCCTTTCGGTGATTGTGACCTCCGCCCATTCGAACGGCCCATTTCTCTAGGGCCCTTAATCCCGGCAGCGTTTTACGTGTATCCAAAATTCGGGTGGGACTGTCTACCGAACGCACAATCTCTACGGCTCGGTAAGTAGCAGTGGCAATGCCCGAGCAATGTTGCATCAAATTCAGCATCAATCGCTCGGTTGACAACAAGGATCGTGCAGAGCCTTGAACCTCTCCCAACTGTGTGCCGGCCTTCAGATATTGCCCATCTTCTGCCTGCCATTCTATGCTCAAATTCGGGTCTACCCGACGAAGCAATACAGAAGCCAGTTCTAGTCCCGCCACAACCCCATCTTCCTTCAACAAAAGACGAGAATGGGCCTGAACATCAGGGCCAATTGACGCTAAGGTGCTGCAATCTCCAGCACCCAAATCTTCGGCTAACCAAGCATCCAGCTGAAGGCCAAAGTCTTCAGAGTTGAAATCCATGGTATTAGGGCTTTACAACGGCAGAAGCAGCCTGTGCACCCGACTTCCCTTTTACCAAAATCAAATAGGTACCAGATGCCAAATCTGCCATAGGCAGAGACAGAGTGGTTCCACCTTGGGTCGTTTGGCTCATGACAGTGCGTTCGAAATAGTCCACAATCGTCAGGGAAACTTCTTGTCCTTCAAAAGCAGACAAATCTACCTGGCAGCGATCGGTACTGGGGTTCGGATACACCTTTACCTCTCGAATGTCGCTGTTGACTGCGCGAGAAACTTTGCGCTCACAGTCATTTCCTTCAGGCACAAAACTCATGTCGCTGAAATCGATGTAACAAGCCCATTCAGGATGGTCCACAAAGGGATTTCGATTGCCCTGAACCGATGCGATGTACTCACAGCGAGCCATCTCCCAGTTACTTGGAGGGAATTGGGTATTCCATTCCTTCAAGATGTATTGGTCCTGATCGGTTCCCAAGAAGGTATTCGCCGTTGGAATAGTAAAGGGCTTATCGGCTTTGTTGTAAGTAGCACAGATGTAGAAGTTCGCACGCGCCAGGGCACCCTTCGCCCAATCGCGGGGCTCGTACACAAATTCACCCAATGAGTCGCGGCCGAATTTTCCGGCGTAGAATTCAGACGAAACGGTCTTTACTATTCCCAGCGGATAATTGGATCGAACCGCATTGGCTCCATTCTGATTGACGGTCCACAAAATGAACAAATCACTGTAGTTAGCGCTGTCTTGGCTGCCCTCACCCATCCATGAGTAGGGATAAGAATGCTCGCGTGACATGCTGTTGAATACGAAGGGCTCGGTAAATACTTGTTTCCATGCACTGTAGAAACACTCCATGACACGCTGCCCACCTACGGTATCGTAAGCCTCGAAGTTGTTGACTACGGTATTGATGTAGTTCGAGTAATACACGCGGAAGTGAGGGTTCACTTTGGCTCTCAATTTGGCAATGAATTGGGTGTCAGCTGTACTGATGCCATTGTAATAAGTCCCTGCCTCCAAACCGGGGGTTGTCACATACACATACTTGGAGGAGTCGGTGTAATTCAAATAAGAACCATATCCATTTACTGCGTAGGCATAGAAGTCGTACTGGGTATTGGCGACGATCTTGTCAATCTCTACTTCTCCAGAGCCCCCTAGGTAAACCACTCGGCTGTTGCCTACATAGCCACCTTGTTCGTACACTTGGCCGTCTATGGGCAAATCAGACCCTTGCAATATGATGATGGCATCAGCATTGGAATGCGATGTTGTGGCAAACAAACGATAGGCTTTGTTGCTGCTAATGGCCAAGGCGGGAATTCCCACAGGTTGGCTAGCTAAACCGCCGACAATTCCGTACAAATTCAACAAGTATGCCCCATTTTCAGGATCGTTGCTGTTGATGGAGGCTTGAGCCTTGTAGCTTCCACTAGCCGTGGCTGACATACCCAATACCAAATCGCTATTCTCTCCTGGTTTCAATACCAAGGGAAGGCTGGTTTTGACAGAAAAATTCGAAGCAGCCGCACCGCTAAATGTGACGGTTTTGATTTCCAAATCCTCAACGGTTGAGATGTTTTTCACCGACAAAACGATACTGGTATCGCTGCCATTTTGAATCTCAGCTCCTTGAACCTGTTCGGATCCATTGTAAGAAACTTTGATCTCGGGCAGTAATCCGCCGGCGGCTGGACCGATGTACACATCGTCCATCGCGACGTTAAAGCCTGAAGCCTTGCTGCTGTATAGGAAGCGAACATAACGAGAGCTGGTCTTGAGCTTGTCAATCACTTGCACATAGGTCAAGGGCATGTCATTGTTGTACGAACGAACCGTGCTCCAAGTGTTTCCATCAGCTGATTCTTCAACCGCGAACTGGCCTTCCCAAGAATTGCTTCCCGTTCCACGAATCCAATACTGAAGGGTATCGGGTTTGGAACTGAAATTGATCATCAGGTATTCACCCGTTCCATCAAACTTGATGGCAAAGGGGCCTGACACGTAGTATCCTCCACCCGAATAGGTTTCGTTGCCGTTGTTCTTGCTCAAATCCTTGCTCCATCCGGTGGGAGGAGAAGCAATGGTGGTGAAATCCCAGGAGGTGGGAAGAGTAGCTTGTGCTTGCAAACCGAAGGCCAAGGCCATGGCTGCCAAATATGAATATAGCTTCATGTTAAAAACTCAATCGAATTCCAGTGGTATAGCGAAGACCTGTAGAAACATACACTTCCAAGTTCTCAGGCTTGAAGGTGGCCAGTGGGTCTCCATTGACGCTTCGATGCTGCGCATCGCTGATGTACAAATTGTTGGTGATGTTGTTGGCCGAGGCATACAAGGATACCCGTAGCCCGTTACTCATGGTGAATCGATACCCAGCCGTAAGATTCAAATACCAGTAATCGGGTATACGAATCGACTCGGTACGGGCATAGTCTCCCTGAAGAGCCGTGGGGTCAAAATCGGCAAATTGTTTGGCGAATCGCACGTACTGAGCACTGGCATAGGCTCCTTTCAATTGAGTAGGCTCCCAACGAATCAAGAACGCCTGCTGGTTTTGAGCCGCATCTCCCACATGAACACCAGTGGCATCAAAATCGACAACCCCGATGGAGTCACCTTGATCATTTTGTATGATGGCACGGCTGCCGGAAGACCAAATCCAATCGCCCAATGACTGACTGTACTCAATGCTGATACCATCGCCCGCTTTGAAAGAGGCTTGCAACTCCTGACCCATGTGACGAGCCGAGATGTTGTTGATGTTGTACGAAAACTGATTCCCATCAGGGTCGGTAAAGACAGGCAAATAATCAGCCGGCTTGTTGGCCCAATTGGTGTAATAGGCATTCCAATTCAGCGCCAAACGCTTGCTGCGATAGCCCATTCCCGCCTCGGCTGAATAAACCAATTCGTTCTTGGCCGATTGCACCACGCGGTTCTTGGTATCGAAAACGTTGTTGAAACGAGTAGGGCGGTTCAAATAGCCCACGTTGGTAAACACATTCAATCGACGACTGATGTTTTGATTGAATCCTGATTTCACCGTGAAACCTTGGCGGAAAACCCAGTCGGTTTCATTGGCCTGGCCGCGATTGGGGCCATTGAAGTAATCAATGCGCTTGTACCAAGAACCCGAGCTGCTCACATTCAAGAAAGCACTGCTGCGTGCACGGGCGTATTCCAGTTCTGAAAAGGCACCCGCCCAGCGAACCAGGCCGTCGTTGTGGTAACCGTGAATGTCTCCCACCCTGTACATGTGCTTGGCATCGTATGCGGGGTTCAAATCCCGAACATCGGGAATGAAGTAATCACCGCCCAAAAGATCGTAGGCTTGGCGATAATGCTGACCTTGGTAGGTTCTCAAATCGATACCACCGGTCAAATTCCATCGCTCATTCAACTTGCGCTGGGCGGTGGTCAATGCCCCAACCCAAGTGTGGTTATTGACACTGCGCTGAATGATGCCCATTGATTTTTTCTCGCTATCGCTGTATTGAAGATCAACGGGGTCAATGAAGAAATTGCCGACTGTATTCAAGAACCAGATATCTTGGAAGTTGTACTGACCATACAACGAGGGGTATTGTTTGATTCGGCTGCCGTATGAAGATGTTCCCCCACCAGTTCCAACCGAAACATAAACCGTTGAAGAGATCAATAAATCGGCATTGGGACGGTAATCGTGCTTGAGGTAAATCTGAGGCTTGTGAAACATGTTCTCGCGCTCGTTCAATTTGCGCAAACTGCCCCAGGTGGTATCGCCTGTATTGGGATCAACCGTAGCTTGGTAGAATTCACCCCAATGCTGGTTGTAACGACGCCCCATGTCAATGGCCATATTGGGATTGTTGGGGTCGTACATGTTCATGTCTTGAGCGAGGGCGGCATCGTACAATTGCAATCGGGCGCGATAGCTTCTCTGACCGTGACTCTGAGGCGCTCCCATGGCTGTCAAGGATAAAGTATGTTTTTGCCCCCACTGCTTTTCCACTTTGGCGAAGTAGGCATACATATCAT
>JALRLA010000211.1 GCA_023254645.1 Bacteroidia bacterium | reverse complement strand
CTTGGTGCAAACCGGTTGGGTAAAAAATCCGGCCGATTTGTATACCCTATCATTCGAGCAACTCATGAGCATGGAGCGCATGGGTGAAAAAAGCGCCCAAAACATATTGGATGGGATCGCCGCTTCTAAAGCTCAGCCTTTTGAGCGGCTTTTGTTCGGTTGGGGCATACGCTATGTGGGAGAAACGGTAGCAAAAAAATTAGCCGCCCATTTCGGGAGTTTGCGCACCCTGATGCAAGCCAATTTTGACCAACTCATTGAGGTAGACGAAATAGGCGAACGCATTGCCGAAGCGGTCATTGCCCACTTTTCCCAAGAGAGAAACCGAGACATCGCCCAGCGATTCGAAGAATTGGGGCTGCAAACCCAGACCGTTAAAAAAGAAAAACAGTCTGACGCACTGGCCGGTAAAACCTTTGTCATTTCCGGGGTATTTGCCAAGCACAGCCGAGACGAAATCAAAGAGATCATCGAGGCCAACGGCGGGAAAATAGCCTCAGGAGTCAGCGCCAGAACCAGCTATTTGGTAGCCGGTGACGGCATGGGGCCCTCTAAATTGGGAAAAGCTGAGAAACTCGGCGTTACTTTGTTACGCGAAGATGAATTCTTGGCATTATTGGACTCCAAGGCATGACCAATCAAAGCATCAACAATCATATAGCACTGGCTCTGATCAAGAGAAAGTCGACCCGTTATCCGCAGGCGAGATTTGTACCCAATTACGCCCAAGCCAAGCGCATTTTGATCGCTTTTCCCAGCAGCATTTCAGACTCAGAACTGCAACATATTGAACGCTTTTCCCAAGACTTGGAAAGTGATCGAATCAAAGTGGTGCATGCCATTTATTTCAACACCAAAGACAAAAATCAACTGCCTTTGGTATCGAAACCCCACCGGCACCATTGGGGCCGATGGGACTTTGATCGTTTTTTCTTCCCCTCGAGCGAAGAGTTGATTCACCTGCTGCGCGGAGACACCTTTGATTTGTTTATATCGGCTGACATGGAGGACTCCTTGCCCATCGCTGCTATGGGATCTATGGTCAATGCCGCTTGCAAAATCGGGCACTACCACAAACCGTACGAGGGATTCTACAACATCATGATTCGCGGGGCTTCCGCTACAAACCTCAATCAGTACCTTCGCGATGTCAAATCGCACATCAAGAATTTAGGATGAAAGAACTCATAGGAACCGGCACAGCCTTGATCACACCCTTCCATAGCGATGGAATGGTAGATTTTGAAGCCCTGGGCCGAATTGTGGAACAGCAAATTCAAGGCGGAACCGACTATCTGGTTGTTTTGGGCACTACGGGCGAAAGCGCCACTCTGTCTTCCAGCGAGAAATCAGATGTCATCGCTTGTATCAAAGAGGCCAATGGCGGTCGTTTGCCCTTGGTTTTGGGCATGGGAGGCAACAATACAGCCGCTTTGACCGATTCGATTTCCCAGCAAGACATCAGCGGATTCACCGCCCTTTTGAGCGTAAGTCCTTACTACAATAAGCCCAATCAAGAAGGCATTTTGCGCCACTACACCGCAGTGGCCAACGCCAGCAAACTGCCCGTCATCTTGTACAATGTTCCCGGTAGAACCGGCGCCAGTGTTTCGGCGGCTGTTCAACTCAAAATGGCCGAACACCCCAATGTTGTGGCCACCAAGGAGGCTTCTGGAAACATGGATTTGATCATGAACATCTTGCGCGACAAACCCGATGAATTCTTGGTCATCAGTGGTGACGACGCCTTGACCTTCCCCATGATGGCATTGGGAGCTAGCGGTGTCATTTCGGTGGTCAACCACGCCATTCCCCAGATTTATTCCGGAATGGTTCGCGCCGCTTTGAATGGAGATTGGACACAGGCACGCGAATTGCACTACCAATCTTTGGCCCTTTCTAATGCCATATTTGAAGATGGTAGCCCTGGAGGCATCAAAACCGTGTTGAACGAACTGGGATTGTGCGGCACGACCGTTCGCCCACCCTTGTACGATGTGAATCCTGCATTGGATCAACGCCTGCGCCAGATGGCCCAACAATTTTAATTCATGAACCCCAATCTTGACCCCAACAAAGCCCCCTTGAACGCTGGCGAACGCGAACTGGAAAAGGTTCTGCGCCCCGCTGACTTCATCGACTTCACGGGCCAAGATCACATATTGGAAAACCTAAAGGTGTTCGTTCAAGCCGCCAAACAACGCGGCGAAGCCTTGGACCACATCTTGCTGCATGGCCCTCCAGGCTTGGGCAAAACGACCTTAAGCCATATTGTGGCCAACGAAATGGGGTCTTCGATGAAAATCACCAGCGGCCCCGTATTGGAAAAGCCGGGTGATTTGGCCGGCCTTTTAACCAACCTGAGCGAGGGTGATGTGTTGTTCATCGACGAAATTCACCGCCTGAGCCCAGTCGTAGAAGAATACTTGTATTCGGCCATGGAAGATTACCGCATCGACATCATGATCGATACTGGGCCAAATGCGCGCAGTGTGCAAATCAACCTAGCCCCCTTCACCTTGGTGGGTGCTACGACCCGAAGCGGCCTATTGACGGCCCCATTGAGGGCTCGATTCGGTATCAATTGCCGATTGGAATACTACAAAGCCGATACCCTACAGGGCATCATTTCACGCAGCGCTGGAATCTTGCAAGCGCCCATTGACGAAAATGCGGCCTTCGAAATTGCCCGCCGAAGCCGAGGCACGCCGCGTATCGCCAATGCCTTGTTGCGGCGCGTTCGCGACTTTGCCCAAATCAAAGGCGATGGCCGTATCACCTTGGACATAGCCCAGTTTGGCCTCAAAGCATTGAATGTCGACGCAAATGGATTGGACGAAATGGACAATCGCATTTTGTTGACCATCATTGAGAAATTCAAAGGAGGTCCCGTAGGATTGAACACCATTGCCACGGCTGTAGGTGAAGATGCGGGCACCATTGAAGAAGTCTACGAACCCTTTTTGATTCAAGAAGGATACATTCAGCGCACAGCCCGTGGCCGTGAAGCAACTCAGGCGGCCTTCAACCATTTGGGCAAGATGTCTCACAAGCCCCAAGGCGGCTTATTTTAATCGCCCATGACGCCTGAAGCGCTTGCCAAGGCCATCAAAGCAAAAGCCCTTGAGCTGGGTTTTTTGGATTGCCGCTTTTCTCAAGCCCGAGCCCTGAGTGAGGAAACGGAACACTTTCAAGCCTATCTCGAAGCTGATTACCACGGCAGCATGAGTTACCTGGAACGAAACGTTGAAAAACGACTGGATCCACGAGAATTGGTTCCCGATTGCCAAACCGTCATCAGCTTGGCATACAACTATTTCCCATCTACTGAACAAACCCAAGGCAGCCCCAAAATTGCCAAGTACGCCTATGGGGAAGATTACCACCGCGTAGTCAAAGACCAAGCCCATCTCCTGTTTGAATTCATTCGGCAGTGCGACCCCCAGAGCCAAGGCCGGGTGTTTGTCGACAGCGCACCGGTCATGGAACGGCAGTGGGCCGCCCTATCTGGCTTGGGTTGGATTGGAAAAAACAGTTTGCTGCTGAGAAAAGGCGAAGGCTCCTACTTCTTCTTGGCCGAAATACTATGTAGCACCGTTTTAGCCGCTGATGCTCCGACTACCGACCACTGCGGCACTTGCACGGCCTGTATCGACGCCTGTCCAACCCAAGCCATTGTGCAGCCTGGTGTCATCGACAGCCGTTCCTGCATCAGTTACCTGAGCATTGAACAAAAAGAGGATTTAAGTCCCGAGCAAGAGCAAATGCTCAATGGATGGGCCTTTGGCTGTGATGTCTGCCAAGATGTGTGTCCCTGGAACCGCTTTGCTTCGCCGCATCAAGAGCCTCGTTTTGAACCCGTCGGTCATTGGGAGAAATGGACCAAAGAAGACTGGAATGAATTGAGTCCAAATTCATGGCACGAACACTTCGGCCATAGCCCCATAACACGAACAGGTTTTGACAAATTTCGACTACAGGTTCAGGCTTCGCTCTCGGTCGATTCAGACTCTAAGAGCACAGGCAAAGACACATAGAAAATCGTACCCTGACCCAGTTCAGATCGGAACCAAATTTCTCCGCCAAACTGCTCAATCATCTTCTTGGACATGGCCAAACCTAAGCCCATGCCGCTATTTTTTGTGCTGAAATTCGGTGAGAAAATCTTGCTTCTCAATTCTTCAGCGATGCCCTTTCCGTTGTCGGTAATGCGAACTTGAACCCTAGCTTCTTCGGCCTGCAGTTCTACCCGAATGTGGCCCATCCGATCTTCAGGAATCGACTGTATCGCATTTTTAATCAAGTTGTTAAACACTCGACCCAGTTGCTGCTGATCCACCCAAACCCAACATGGAATGCGAGGCGGATTCCACTCAAGCGGCGAGGCATGCTCCTTGCCCATCAGGGCCACCGCACTCGAGAGAACCTCGACCAAATCATGGCGTGCCATCACCGGGTCAGGCATTTTTGCGAATGAGGAAAATTCTTCAGCCATATTGCTCAGAGCATCAATCTGTTGGATCAACAACTCAGAAGTTCGCTGAAACTTCTCAACCAAATTCTCATCGCCTCTGCGAATGGCTTGTTGCAAGTGTTGCAAAGACAATCGCATCGGTGTCAGTGGGTTCTTAATTTCATGGGCCACCTGCTTGGCCATTTCTCTCCAAGCTCCTTGACGCTCGCTTTCGGCCAACTGATTCAAACTGGCCTCTAATTTCTCCACCATGGTATTATAGGCGGCTACCAATAGCCCAATCTCGTCTTTATTTTCCCAGCTCAATCGCTGAAGACTGCTACCCAAATGCAGGGCTCCCATTTGATTGCGAATCCAATTCAAGGGATGAGAAATGCGAAGAGCCAAGGCATTGGCAACAAAAGCGGCTAAGGCGAATACCAAAGCAAACAAATTGATTAGGGTTGAGCCGTATTCGCTCAATTCGCGGTACAAATCACTTCGGTTTGAGAAGTATGGCAAATTCAAATAGCCCACTGTATTTAAATCATTATCCAGCAAGGCTGTATAAGCTGAGATGTATTCCAATTCACCCAAATACTCCGTCTTGATGCAAGCCGAAATGCGATCTTTTTGAAATTCCCGGTATGCCTCTGGGTTCATCAAACGACCGCGGTGGTAATCGCGAAATAGGCTTTCATTGCTGGAAACCAGGAGGCGGCCCTTAGTGTCATATAAGACAATCGGGCTTGAAGAACCACCCATTTGCACAGTACCTGACACAGCAAACGTACCACTCGTATTAATAGTACTCTGATTAATCGCCTGCAGATTGCCGGATACCGTATAGGTGCCACTTGA
>JALRLA010000147.1 GCA_023254645.1 Bacteroidia bacterium | reverse complement strand
TCGCCGGCGGCTCCGCCGCCGGGGCCCATGTTGCCTTTACCCTGAACGCTGAGTTGCATGCCTTCATCTACCCCCGCTGGGATCTTGATGCTGGTTTCAAAATCTTGAGCGACCAAGCCTTGCTCATTGGCTTCGCGTGGTTTGCTCTCCACCACTTTACCCATGCCTTGACAAACGGGACATGCGGCTTGGGTAGCCATTTGGCCCAAGAAGGTATTGGTCACTCGGCGAACAGAACCCGTTCCGTTGCACTGACGGCAATCGCTGTACTTGACACCTTCAGCCACCACCATGCGGCGGTATTTGACTTTCTTCTCCACTCCATTGCGCATATCCTCCAAACTGAGTTTGATGCGAATGCGAATGTTGGAACCCATGCTGCGACGAGCGCCACCGCGCCCTCCGCCACCACCGAAGAAGGAGCCAAAGATGTCTCCATCTCCGAAAATGTCTCCGAACTGCGAGAAGATGTCGTCCATGCTGAATCCCGCACCGCCACCGGCACCGCCCATTCCTGCATGGCCGAATTGGTCGTAGCGCTGTTTTTTCTCAGCATTCGATAAAACGTCATAGGCCTCGGCCGCTTCTTTGAATTTCTCTTCGGCCTCTTTGTTGTCAGGGTTTTTATCCGGGTGGAACTTGATGGCCAACTTGCGGTAGGCCTTCTTGATTTCCTCGGCACTAGCCCCTCGGCTTACGCCCAATATATCATAGTAGTCGCGCTTGCTCATCTTATTGGCCCACCACTACTTTAGCAAAGCGAATCACTTTGTCGTTCAACGTATATCCCTTTTCCACCTCATCGATGACTTTCCCCTTCATGTCTTCACTGGGGGCTGGGAACTGGGTAACGGCTTCGTGCAAATCGGTATCAAAGGCCTCGCCTTTGCTCTCGATGGGCTTCAAACCATTCTTCTCCAAGGTTTTGTAAAGCTTTTGGTAAATGAGATTGAACCCTTCCAGAGCCTTCTGCTCTTCTTTGCTCGAATTCTCCAATGCCTTCAAAGCGCGCTCCATGTCATCCACTACGGGCAACAATGCCAGAATGACATCGCGGCTCGCATTTTGCATCCATTCCAAACGGTCTTTGGTGGTTCGGCGGCGAAAATTCTCAAACTCTGAATACAGGCGCAAATACTTGTCGCGCTCCACTTGAACTTGCTCTTCCAATGTCAATTCTGCCACAGATTCGGCTTCAGCAGGCGCTGCTTCGCCTTCAGGGGCTACTTCGTCAACATTCATTTCTGGATCGTCGTGCAATTCAGGATTCTCGGTCTTCTTGCTCATAAGTACCCGATTAAATGCAAACCACTTGCCAAACATTCCCGTATGCCATTGTGGCAGAGGGGCTCCACTTTGTCGCTCTGTATTTATTTATAGTCGTTATAAGTTCAACAGAATCACCGCCTGAGATTGGCGATTGCCGTCTGATTGCGTAAATTCGTGAACCAAAATTATTGATTCGTCAATCCCAATGAAACTCCTTTCATTCCTCTTCACTTCAAGCATCGGACGCAAACTCATTATGGCCCTAACAGGGCTTTTTCTTTGCCTGTTCCTCGTGGTGCATCTGATCGGAAATCTTCAGCTTTTCAAGGCTGACGGAGGCTACGCCTTCAACCATTACGCTTGGTTCATGACCAGCAATCCGCTGATCAAAACCGTGAGCTGGGGCTTGTATGCCATGATCATCTTGCACGCGGTCAAGGGAATTTATTTGGCCATGAACAACCGCAAAGCCCGCCAAGCTCGCTACGAGGTGAGCGCGGGCAGCGCCAATAGCAGTTGGTCAAGCCGCAACATGGCCATCTTGGGTAGCATCAT
>JALRLA010000106.1 GCA_023254645.1 Bacteroidia bacterium | reverse complement strand
AATTTTTTATCACTGAACCGCATGGATTCGATTTGAATGTACTTGCGACAGAATTCCAATTCTTTTTCAAGTGTGGCCAGTTCTTGCAAATTGGTTTCCAAAAACAATCGGTTGATTTCGGCGATTTTCCCAGTAACGTCAATTGCTTTTTTGTTTTCTTTGTTGGCAATTAAGGATTGAATCAAGCTCATGCTGTTGTGCAAGAAATGGGGGTTCATGTTGCTTTTTAGTGTTTTCCATCGAAGCGCGATCAGCTGGTTCTCTGCACTTTTGGATAAATCTCTAAAATTGAGCAGAGTTGAAAAGATGACCAAAACTATGATGACGGCAATAGCAAAGCCACCATTTTTTGAATTGGTTTTGACAAAGGCACATTGAGATCCATTTTGATGGTTCAAAAACAAGGCGAAAACACCAGTTGGAATTCCGGGAATCCAATTACCTGCTTGACCAGATCGAACCTGTCTATGTACAACAGAGTCTTGGTTGTTTTTTAAGCAAATGCTCAAAAGGCTATGGAAATGAGTCCAATATTCAGGATGAAAAAATCGAATATTGACATCTTTCAATGGTTGTAAAACAAGCGGCGACCTATCGAGAGTGTCCCTTTCTCCATACTGGTGTTCTACGTAAAATTTATTTGAATTATCTGCATTCGGTTTGTTCGGCAAGGGAATGGACTTCCAAAATCCAGATTGAAAAAACCAGAGTTGGGAAATATTCATGGTTGAATTTCGAATCGATTGCGTAGTTAAGTTGCCAATGTATTGTTGATTAGCGATTTGTGCGCTTCCGCTTTTTGATATGGTAATTTGATACAAATGGGAATTGGACAGGACCCAGAAACCCCTAGAATTACCGAAGAGTTTAAACTCTTGGTCAGGTAGGATGAAGTCCTTGATGTTTAAATCGACGAGGAACTGCAATTGATTTTTGGCAAAATGGTAAACTTTCCACGTTTGACCCTCTTGAGCAATGATCAAGTTATTTGAGATGGCAATGTGCGTATTCGTGTTGATACCCCACTTACCTAAGGGGCTGCTCTGGCGATTTTTGAGGTCAACTAAATGCAAAGAACCATTAAATTCTTGAGTAAAGACAAACTCTTCTGTACTGATGAATTGAGCCGTTTGTTTGGAGCTTTTAGGCCATTTCTCCAATTTTTTGGTGTTGATGTCAATCGAAGACCATTCGCCATAAGGGCGATGCAACAACAATGAATAGCCTGCGGCTATGAGTTTATTGTATTGGTATTCAGAGACATTAAAAAAGGGCTGGAAGGAGAATTTGGTGCTGTTCCATTCATACAACCAATCTTTGGTCAAGGCGAATGTTCTATTGGCTGTAGTTTGAATATCTATTATGCTTTCTGGAAATACTTGGGTGTTCCATATTGAATGCTGGTCTTTCTTTATAAAAAGCACCTGGTCCTTCCAAATGCACACATAGCCATGATCCGCATGGATATTGCCAAATGGGATTTTTTGAAAACCATCGGGGAACATCAAGGCAAAGCAACCCTGTCCTAAACTTGATGCCCATAATACATGCCGAGTTGTATCATAGCTTAGGCCCCAAATGAAGGGTTCTGTTGATACGCTTGATAGGTTGAGGTTTACGACTGACGGATTGTGCCTAATTACGGCACCGCGCTCTAAATTGTGCACGTTGCCAAGGGCAAGGTAAATCTGATCCTCACTCTGTTCGATGCTCCAAACGGTCCAATTGTTTTCTTTGTTTCTCCCTAAGTTGAATCGGATTGATTGGTCGTTTTTGTCAATGACATAATATGCTCCTTCAGAGCCCAGAAAGAGGAGTGAATCGGTGGCTTTATGACTGAGAATGGAATGAGTAAAAAGCCAGGGAGATTGATTTTTCCATTTGGCTCTTCGGCCGTTCTCGTATTCTTTGAATTGTATCCACCTATTGCTCGGATATGCACAGGCATAGTAGGTCCCACCCCAATAAAAGAAACTAGTGATTTGCTCATTGAGTGCACAGGGGGGGGTTATGCGCACCGTGTCCAATCCCTTTATTTGCAAAACGCCTTGACCACTCAGGCAATAGAGTTTGTTATTGACCCATTGGAGGGCTCTTGTTTTAGCAAGCGTGATTCGTTTGGATAATTGGCCACGGTCATTGAATATGTAGAGACCACTGTCAAAACTGATGATCGCTGTGTATGATTTTTTAGAGTATTGATAAAAAGCCACATCCCAGGTGGAGATATCCCTCATCGTTGATTGAATGGCCTTTTGGGCAGGATTGGGAATTGGGGAAATCTGCAATCCTTGGTTGTGACATACCCAAATGGCTCCTTCAGGATCGACGCGGCATTGGCGAGTTAAGTCAGTTTTTAGACCCTTGGTGCTATTTAGTTCCGCACCTTCTAAAGGCAATTGCTGGGCTTGCATTTTAAAAACCAAACTCAACAACAGAATGAATATGAAATGAATTTTATTGGCCAAATTTTTCAAGCAACAATTTCCTTCCGCTTTTCGAAAGGCCAATTTGATGTCCTGTTTTTAGGTTCACCATATTTCCCTTGAAGCTATCGATCTGGGATCCTGGTACCAAATAGGAGCGATGCAATCGATAAAACTGATTGGGCAACAATGGTGTTAAAATTTTCAATGTCTTACTGACCAAATAAGAGCGCTCGGAAGTATGGATTTGGGAATAAGCCCCTGATGCTTCAATGAATAAAATATCCTTTATGTGAATAATTACGCTGTTGCCCCCATCTCGTATAATCAATGATTCTTCATGGGGTCGTTTGGGTTGGATTTTGGTTTCAATCCTCTTTAGGAAGGCTTTAAATTGATCTACCTCTAGAGGTTTGGTAAGGAAGTCTAGCACATCTAATCGGAAAGCCTCAATGGCATACTGTGCGTGCGCGGAGACCACAACAGTTGGAATAAAAGGAGCTAATTTTCTCAGGTCAAGGCCGCTTTCCCCTTGCAATTCAATGTCAATGAACATCAAATCGGGGTCAAAAGTTTCCAAGGTTTCCAAGGCTTCTTTGATGGAGCTACAGGTGACCACTGGCCCAAAGAAATCGTTGCCAAATTCTTGAATGAAGTAGGCAAGTACAGTTCTGCCTGCAGGTTCGTCATCCAATATGAGAGCTTTGATTTTGGACATTTTATTCAAATTGAACCTTTTTCGTTTAATCAAACAATTGGTTTTTGGTTAGCGAGTTGGTATCTTGCATTGAACCAAAATATTTGAAATTTATAAACTTGATTATCAACCTTTTGGATTTCTTATCAAATAAGTTCATTTAGGAAAATGGCACGCCCACTAAAAAAATTAGTCGTTGAAGATTTGGTAAAGTTGAGGGGAGATCTAATCTCCAAAGAAGGATATTCGCCCCAATCTACCAAGCAATACGAATCTTTGTCTTGCCAAATTTTCTTGAAAACGGGAATTCTTATTAGTGTTTCCACTTTGCAGCGTTTCTTTAGTGAGCAAGTAAAAGTATTGCCGAGCAGCAGTACCTTAGATACGTTGACTCGCTATTTAGGTTTTGTCGATTACGCTGATTGGGTAAGGGGTCAACAATTTGGTCAGAGATTTCTGGCATATCTGGCCAAATTGTCGCAAGGAGAAGGAGCAAAGTCGATGAATGCCATTTCGAATTCAGAGGTTTGGGTCTCTGAAAATCAAGCTTGGTTTCAAACGGGATTGCTCGTTTCACCTGTGACTCATTGGGATGAATTGTTCTCGGAGGCTCAATCCAGGATGAAGACTTGGGAAGATTTGTATCTCTCAGGTCTGGTATTGGCTCTGAGCATGAGAAAAGGACAAATAGATGTGACTTCTTTGCCCGAGAAAGTCATCAATCATCCCTTTTTCATGGAGCGAATTACGACTTACTTTATAGATGAGGAAAGACCCAATTGGTATTTGGCTCTGATGCCCCGTGCCGAAGAATGCCCAGAGAAATTTTGGCTGACCTCAGACAAAAAAGCGATTGATTTTTCGCTGAACCATCTTCGAGAAACGCAGTTAATGCCTCCTTCAATTCGGGAATGGGATCGACTCATGCAATTGACTGATAAAATGTCCAATGTTCCTATTGCGCGGTTGGCAGGCTGTTTTTCTCAAATTGATGCCGATAGAAAGTCCATAGTGTTGGATTTAATTGAATCTTGGTATAGTTCCATTCCTCATGATGACCAGTTGAGAACGTCTCAATTTTTGGTTCGCCAGCTGCAGCGCGCAGATTGGCCATTAATCAAAGAAATTATAGAACCCTATACCCAACAATTCAAGCCGCGAAATTCACAACAAACGATTGAATGGAAGCATTTCAACAGTCTAGTCAGTGCCTTAGAGAATCGGGTTATGGAACCGGCAGTTTTTTACCATCTGCACAATGCTGAAATGAATCGGTTTCACTGGAATCGAATCAAAAATAATCTCTAAGCCAATCGCAAAGCTTGCCAAATCAAGGTCACTATCAATATGGATAGACTGACCCACTGCAAACCAATGGGCCTTTCTTTATTGATGATCCAAGCTCCAAATATCGAGAGCACAGGTGTGACTACACCGGCTACAGCAGTAGATTCAGTGCCGTGTTCGGCATACGATTGTACAGTCGTTAATACGGCTAATGCGGTAATTATGCCGGTGAGCAATGGCCATTTTACTTCCCTGAAGGCAATTGATTTTTTCCAAAGCAAAAGGGAGGCTGAACCAATGGCTATGCAGGCTTCTACCCAGGCTGCAGTAGGGATGGCTCCTATTTGAGAAGTGACCGATTCGTACCACGAATAGGACAAGCCCCAGCTGCATGAAGCCAAACAGGCCCAAATAATGGGAAGCGTAGGGGCTTTAGGATCTTGACTTCTTTGGAATTGGAACGAGAGTAAAATTCCTGCAATCATCAGCGAGAGAATGGCCAAATTTTCAAGCGGCATCCATCGGCTGTTATGTTGGAAAAACCAGAAGACATAGGTGACAACGGGTGTCAATGCTACTACAGGGATGATGATATGAAGGGCTCCGTCTTTTAAGGACTTTCCAAAGGCCCACAACCCGAGCCAACCTAGAAGTCCAACTCCAATGATTCGAAAATCGTGTTGGATGGCATACGTAAACGATTGGCTCCATTCATTTAAATTAGGAGTTACAACCAACACCACGCATCCTAACAGTAGGGTGGAGGTCCAGGATCGAATGGCCGTATTGACAGATACAGAATTGTACTGCTGGGCTTGCTTCCACGCTAAATCGACGAGTGCAAACAGTAGGTTCGCCAACAAGGCCCACTTCATGGTCACAAAGGTAGAGTCAAGCCTTAACTTCGCTGCACATGAGACTGGAAAATGGGCAGATTCAAGTGGAAGTATCCAAGCGTGGGGCGGAACTGCAGGTTTTAAGCAAACAGGGTGGACCGAATCGCCTGTGGCAAGTGGACGAGCATTATTGGAACCGAGTGGCTCCCCTGTTGTTTCCCATTGTAGGTAAGCTTAAAAACGATTGCTCTCAGGTATCAGAAGGAACCATCCAATTGCGTCAACACGGTTTCGCCCGCGATTGTGATTTTAACATTCGGTATCAAAGTGCAGACCAGGTGATACTGACATTGGTAGATAATGTTCAAACCCGTCAGGGGTTTCCTTTTTCATTTGAACTGGAAGTGGAATACAAGCTTCAGTTCGATCGATTGATGGTTCAGTACAGGGTCATCAATACAGGAAATGGTCACCTGCCGTTTTCGATTGGTGCTCATCCCGGTTTTGCCCTCGAGGGCCCATTGGAAGAACACCAATTGGTTTTTGGAGAGCCCCTAACTGCCGAGCGTTATTTGATTGAAAACGGCTTGTATACCGGCGACTCAAGTCCGTGTTTAAACCAGCAGAAGGAACTGTCGTTGAAAACAGGAGATTTTCAGCAGGATGCCATCGTGTTCAAGAACAGTGGAATTAGTTCCGTACGTCTCGAACACAACAGTGGTCCCTTGGTTGAAATGCAATTGCCATCGGCTGATGACTTTCCCTACTGGGGTTTTTGGACCAAGCCAGGCGCGCCCTTCTTTTGCTTGGAACCTTGGGCTGGATTGGCCGATTCGGTTGGCAGCTCTGGGAGTTTCTTTGAAAAAGAGGGCATTCGGGTATTAAAGCCCAATGAACGTCAATCGTTCAGTTACTCTTTGAAGCCCTTTTGATCTATTTTTACAGCCATGGAATTGTTGTTATCCATTTGGCCCATGTTGATTGGTGCCATCGTCTACTTCACCATCGTGATTCGCATACGCAACAAACACGAAAAGGGCTTGCTTAGGCTGAGCGATGAGGTTCGGGGTCGTTTGATCACCGATTTGAAGCCCATTCGCAACCTGTCCACCTATTTGTTGTTGGGCATAGTCGTGATTTTTGTGCTCGTAGCATCCATGATGGACAATGGATATTCCCACTTTTACTCGATTCTGTATTTGCTCTTGATACTAGGCATTCAGGTGCCCATGGGCTTCTATCAGAAAAAGCTTCTGGCCGAAAAAGGCTACGACGAGCGATACGTTCAACTGACAGGTGAGTTGGTTTGGATGCGCTTGTTGGCCATTGGTATCATGGGTTTGGCCCTGACGCTCAATGCCTTGAATTTTGGCATTATTTGAGGTCGATCACCCTCGACTGAGCAAAGCTCGTAGCCCGTTGCCACTTTCCGTTGGCCATGATGGGATGAGGGCAATGGTAAAGGAATTTGGGTTTGTGGTAGGGGGGTAAAAAAGACCAATCCAAGGTCCTCGCAATGGTTGTTAACTGGGTGTGAACCAAGACCAGAGCCTCGCCGAGAACGGTGTCAGGTGTTTTCCAAACAAAGAAATCGGTCAATGGCCAACCCAATTGAGCAGACACTGCCTCTTCAATAGACTCTATGGAGAGTTTGATACCCCCAGAATTGACCACAAAATCGGCCCGGCCCAGCCAGGTGAATCTGCCGGCTTCGGCCCGCACGCGATCCCTTGTCTCTAGCCATTGATGGCCCGTGGCAGGGCTTTTTACAAACAGTAGTTCTTCTTCCACTTTCCATTCGTAGCCCTTGAAAACGCGGTAATTGCCATGAGTGTCGCCGATGATTCGACCGGCAAAGTGGCTATAGGTTTCGCTCATACCGAAGGTGTGAATGAAGCGCACAGGCAGCAAGTCAGGCTCTGTCAAACGAGCCTCTAGGTCAGGGTCGAGGGGGCCTCCACCCAGCACAACCGTATGAAACCCTTTCAATTGTTCGATGCCGCGGTTGCTCTGTACCACATGGTGAAGTTGCATGGGTGTTAAAGAGACGATCGAAAACTGACCCTCTAATTGGGGCAAAGAAGTGGCTTCGCGTACCTCAATCGGTGTTTTCCATACCTCCGCTCGAACAGCCTGCATCAGGCCACCTGCTTTGTCTAAAGGCAAGACGCAGAGTTGGCTAAGGTCTTGGCAGCAGTTGAAAAAAGCAGAAAGGGTTTGCTCGGCACTCCAAATCATGAATTCTCTCTTCCAAATCATTTGGCTAGGAGTGCCCGTTGAACCAGAAGTGTGCATGATGAAGGATTCTTCACCTGATCGCCAGGCGTCGAGAAATTCAGCATGCAAGGTTCGGTTGGAAGCCATACTGCAAATGTACGCAGTGTCATTTGCCTTGAGAATCTGCTTATTAAATTAGCAATGGGTAACTTTACAAAGTGATTAAGACCAAATCCCTGTTATTCGGATTGATAGGCGCGATGGGTTTTTCCTCCCTTCAAGCCCAGACTAGCGTACCCAACTACATTGATACTGACCAAACTTGGACCGCTTCTGGTAGTCCATACACCCTGTCAGCCAATACCTATTTGGCTGATGGAGCCTTCATTCGCATTGAACCCGGTGTTACCGTAGTCGCGAGCAAGGCTTTGCAATTCATCATCGATGGCCGAATTGAAGCGGTAGGAAAACCTGATTCCATGATTCACATGGAAGGGTTCCAAGTTCGTTTGCAAGCCAAGGCCGCTGGATATAATTTGGCCTCAGACACGGGTGCCCAGTTCAAATTTTGTCATTTCCATGGGCAAGCGAATTCGGGTACCTATAGCATCTACAACGAGTGCGCGGGGGTCGATGTCGAGCATTGCCGCATGGAAGATGCCTATTATGGCGTATACAACCGATTCAGCAGCAATAAAGGCATCGTGCAAGTGTTGCATTCCCGTTTCCCATCGAGTTCCAAGTATGGCTATCCCATCTATACCTCGGGTCAAGGAACGCTGAACGTGGAATACGACACCTTCGAGAACCAATATTCGGTCTACGGATACGGTACCGATATTCAATTCAATCGCAACTGGGTGAAGGGTACGGGCAGTGTTACCGTCTCCGTTTACGGCTCCTTGGAAATGGAGTGCAATCGTTTTGAAAACATGGCTTCGGGTTTCCAATTGAATTGCTGGGGATACTACGATACCTTGAGAGTTCAAGCGACCGGTAATACGTTTGACAGCTGTGGGGGTAGTTTTTACCCCATGATGAGCATCAGCGGATCAACGCCTGACAGCAGCAAACCCATCATCGCCCATTTGAATCGCAACAACTTTTTGCGCTATCCCGGTACTGGTCAAAAAATCAAGTTTACGGGAACCAATAAAAACCCAGCAGCCGGTTGGGACTTTGATTTTTCGAATAATTATTGGACCAGTCTCGATACCCAGCAAATTGCCGATTGGATTCACGATTACAGCGATGATATCATGGTTTGGGCCAAGGCCCACGCCGATAGCCCTGTCGCCTCTTTGATCGATGATTGTGGCGATCACACTGCTCAACTGGCATTGAAATTGGAAGACATTCAGGTAAGAATCTATCCCAATCCGAGCAGCTCTGAGACCATTGGAATATTCATGTACGGTGGTTTTGATTCCTATGCGCTGATCAATTCATTGGGCCAGGTCGTTGCTGCAGGTTCAGGATCTGTTCAATCTCGTTCCGAGTTGCAGTGGCCTATAACTGCGGGCAATGGAATCTACCACTTGGTATTGACCAAAGAGGGTCGCTCCATCAGCCAAACCCTGATTCGCCAGGCCCCTTAACCGGCATAAGCCACCAAACATTCGAGCAAGGCCTCGAGGTCTGATTCGTTGTTGTAGTAGTGCGTGGAAACGCGCACACAATCGATGTCATTTTCGCCAACATGCCTCAATATGATGTGCTGTTTGCGGGCTTCTTGAACGAATTCGACGTTTGATTTGTCTTTGAGCCTAAAGGAGATTTGAGCGCCTCTAGAGCGCGCCTCCAGCGGTGTGAGCATTTCGAGTTCAACCGGGAGGGCCAACAATTTTTCTTGCAAGATTCTGGCCAAGCCCAAGCTGCGCTGCTCGATACGGGCAGGACCCATGGTATGGTAAAATTCCAAGGCAGCCGTAGCTCCTTCAATCAGCGCCCCAGAAAAGCTTCCGTAACTGAATCGCGAAGCAGAATCAACCAATTCCCCGAGGGCAGGGGGTTGGGCGTTCATGTTAAAAGTATCCAGCGAATAAGCGGCCACATGGGTGCAGCGGGTCTCGGCCAATCGCTCCTTTTTGATGTACAAATACCCCGTTCCTAAGGGGCCTAGGGCCCATTTGTGCAGGCAGCCAGCATAGTAATCGCAGCCTATTTCGTGCAAGTTGAATTGCAACATTCCCAGCGGATGCGCGCCATCCAATACCGAAATGATGCCTTTCATTTTGGCCAGTCGGCATATGTCTTGGACAGGCAAAACCTGGCCAATGGTGCAAGGCACGTGAGGTACGGCAATCACACGGGTGCGTGGGCCGATGGCCGATTCGATGGCCTCCATGGTTTGGTCGGCCGTGGGTTTCAAATCCACGACTTTGATGCTCAAACCTTCCAATCGTGCTCGGTGCAACCAGGCGGCGCATCCGCCGACATGCTCGTGGCTGGTCAGAATGATTTCGTCTCCTTTCTTCAAGGGAATGCCCCAGCAAATATGGTTGATGCCCTCGCTGACGTTTTTGGTGATGGCCACCTCATCGTGATCGGAGCCAATGGTCTCAGCCAGTAGTTTTTCCAACTTGTCGTTGTGTCCGGGATAACGGGCATGGGTGGCCGAATCTTGCAGAGAATCTATGCTGGCTTGCAAGACGGGATAAGGGCTGACCCCCATGGTGCCGTTGTTCAAAAACACCGTCTTTCGGTCCAAGGGAAAGAGGCTGCGAATGCGGTCCCAATCGTCAGAATCGGCCGCCAATTTGGCCTCTAGCAAGCTGGGTTTGTTGTTGGATAACAGTGAATTGCCCTGAAGAGCAAGGGGAGCAGCTGTGGCCGTCCAAGCTAAGAATCGTCTGCGATTGAGCATGTTCCAAACTAGATAAAAAAGAGGAAATGGGCTTAGTGAGGGGCAACTATTTTTTGTTTATGGCACTTCACTTTTGCAAGTTTGTCAGGGAATGGGCATTTTTGGAGCATGAAGGTATTGGGTATCATGAGTGGGACGAGCATGGATGGAGTTGACCTGGCTCTTTGTGATGTGCAACAAAATTCAGACGGCTGGTCGGCCGAAATACTCACGGCAGTAACCATACCTTACAATGAAACCTGGCGTGTTAGATTGAGCCAATTGCGCTATCAATACGGCGAAGTTTTGGCCAAAACCGATGTGTTTTACGGGCGTTATTTGGGTGATTTGGCCCGGGTATTTCACGAATCAAGTGGACACAACGTGGATCTAGTGGCTTCTCATGGGCATACCATATTTCACAATCCCAACAAAGGCTTGACCACCCAAATTGGCGATGGGGCAACTTTGAGTCATTATGCTCAGCGCCCTGTGGTTTCCAATTTCAGAAGAGGGGATGTAGCCGCCGGGGGTCAAGGTGCTCCTTTGGTTTCAATCGGAGATCAATTGCTCTTTGGAGACTATGAATTTTGCTTGAATTTGGGTGGATTCTCCAATATTTCAGCCTGCGTGAATGAAAAACGGGTCGCCTTTGATGTTTCTCCCTGCAACATTGTGCTCAATAGACTGGCCAGAGAATTGAATGTTTCTTACGATGAGGGCGGGGCGATCGCTGAAAGCGGCCAAGTCATTTATCCCTTGTTAGACGAGCTGAACGCCATTGACTATTACCATCAGAATTACCCCAAGAGCCTCGGTCGAGAGTGGATCAATAAGCATTTTTGGCACGTGGTTCGGGAATACGATCAACACCCCACCGAAGACCGCATGAAGACACTGGTCTTGCATTCGGCTGCCCAAGTGGGTAAGGCCATCGAGCGTTTTCAAGCCGATGGGGTGTGTCAACCGGGATCAGGACGCATGTTGGTCACTGGTGGCGGAGCCTATAACAAGACCTTGGTGGATTTCTTAAAGTCAGAATGCCCTTGCGAGGTGGTGGTTCCCGACTCCAACCTGGTTGAGTACAAAGAGGCTTTGATATTTGCCTTGCTTGGCGCTATGCGCGTTAGCAACCAGCCCAATATATTGGCATCGGCTACCGGAGCAACGCACAACGTCATCGGCGGATCATTGGACGGGGATTTTTCCTCCCTGTTGCGGTAGAGCCGCGCAGAATGCGGAACTTTGCAGCACAAATAGTTGCAAAAAGTGAAACTGGACAAGCTTATCGAGAAATTTGAAGGCAAGCAGCCTGAAATCGTATTCAACTGGAAAGATGCCGAAACAGAGGCCGAAGGTTGGGTAGTCATCAACTCTTTGAGAGGAGGCGCTGCTGGCGGTGGAACCCGCATGAGAAAAGGCCTCAACCAACACGAAGTAACCTCATTGGCCAAGACCATGGAGGTCAAATTTACCGTTGCGGGTCCAGCCATTGGCGG
>JALRLA010000029.1 GCA_023254645.1 Bacteroidia bacterium | reverse complement strand
TTCAAATCCAATCGCACCACATTGAAAGCCCACTCGGTCGAACCTGCCACAAAGCGAATGGAATGCAAGGGAATAGCGAACTCGGCCACCCAGTAATTTGGGAACTTAGCTGTATCAGGGTGGCACCAACCTTGGTTTTGCTGAGTTTCAGAATACCATACTTGATCCCAAGCCGTGCTAACGCCAAATGATCCGCCGTTTTCAACCGATCCCTCACGCTGGGAATTGTAGGGGCTCACCCCAAAGGAAAACCCATTTTGTCCATCTAAAAAAGGACTCAAAGTCAAGATGACCGCGTCGGTGTTTTTTACCGAAAAATCGCGCTTGAGGTTTTGCACTACATACGGTTTTTCAGGATTTCGGTCCACACATACGAATGCCGCATAAAAGTTCTTATCATCGATGGCAAAGGCAAAGCGTGTCTGGCTCTCGGAAGCTGAAGTATCGTAGGGATAGTGTTGCACGAAGCCCTGATGAAACTGGGAATCACTCCATACGGCCTCAGTTAAAAAACCATCAACCTCCACTCGGCTTTTAGGTACACGCACTTGGGCCTGGGAAAAATGAGAGACCAGAAATACACTAATCTTTATTAGCCAAACTTTTTTTCTGTGCATGCGTCATTGCATTGATAGAATTATAATAAGACTTGCGAGATGATGGAACATGAAACTTCAATGTTTTACCCGCAATTATATTATTCCCACTTATTCGATTCCAGGCTCGCAACTGATTGGTGCTGCAATCAAAAACATCGGCCAGTGTATATACATTATCTCCCGATTTAATCCTATAATAAATCCATACATATTCAGGGCCCAACGAGGGCTGTACGGGACGGTTTGTTTCTTCTAAAGAATCAGTTTCAATAGCCTTTCCAGGATCATTAATCCAACGCGTAAAACTATCTTTTTGAGTGATAAAACTATCGGCAACTTCAACTGGTAGAACCAACTTGAAAGGATACCCCGGATAAGGAACGATGTTGGATTTTAATGAAGAATTCAACTCTTGAAAATCACTCCACTCTAGCCCGAAGAAACTATTCAATTGAGTAAAAGTGATAGGCTGGGTCAAAGAAATTACCACCTTGCCAGTAGCTGGAGAAAATGGTACTGATAACAACCTCGGGCCTATTAAATCAATAGCTTTTATACCATTTTCTGGTCGATGAAAGGCCACAACAGAAGCATAAAATTGAACAATTATTTGTCGTTCATCAGGCTCCAAAGACTCAAAAATGGAATCAAAACTCTTCAGACCATTCATAGTATGAAGTAATTTATTGACTGGTATTGAGCCCATTCGAAAGGCCAAAATGGCCAAACGCCAATCTTGATAAATGGTATATAACGTTGACAAATATGTCAATGCTGCTTCAGTGCTTAAAGCCGGATCATAACGGTCATCAAAAAGAGCGGTTTCTCTTAGACCATATTTTTTACCAATGTTAAATGGCAATGGCCAAATACCACAAGCACCTGTAGAATCTCTAAATTTATTATCGTAGCCCGTATTGGCAAGTGGCACAAATAGCAACCAAGAAGGTAAGTCCAAAGATTTACATATCGAACCAAAGGCACTATCGTAATATTGGAATCGGCCCAGCAGTATGGAGCTCGAACCTTTATAATTACGAGCATAATCTTTTACAACTTGCTCGATATCGTCATTATAAAAAAAAGGCAATCCTTCTAACTCTGCTAACTCAACCAGTTTTAGATGGGTTGGTGTTGGAATGAAAGACCCTACTTGAGCCTTTGAAGTAGATGCCGCAATTAAGACGAATATTGAAATCCAAATTCTCATCATTAAAACACCAAGTCCACGAGCAATTTGCTTAAGTCAAAGAGTGATTGCTCTTCTTCCCGTTTGCCCAACAATTGCATGCCTATGGGCAAGCCTTGCTCGTTCTTGAACAAGGGAATTGAAATGGCTGGGTTGCCCGCTAGATTGGCTTGAACGGTGAACAAATCAGCCAAGTACATGGCCACCGGATCTTTCGATTTTTCTCCCAATTCAAAAGCAGGTGTGCTGGTAGTAGGGATCAATATGGCATCAGCCGAGGCCAAGATTTCGTCGGTTTGCTGGCGAATGACCGCTCGCACCTGTTGTGCCTTGTTGTAATAGGCATCGTATTGGTCGCTGCTCAGCACAAAAGTTCCCAGCATAATTCGACGCTTTACTTCGGCGCCAAAACCTTCGGTGCGAGTCAAGGTATAGGTGCTTTCTAGGTCGGTCGCATTGGGACTGCGGTAGCCGTACATCATACCCGAATAACGAGACAAGTTGCTAGAGGCCTCAGCCGTAGTCAATACATAATAGGTGGGCACCATGGCATCCAACAAGGGAAAGTCGAAGATGCTTACCTCATGGCCAGCGGCTTCCAATTGGGCCATCAACGCTTTGGTATGGGCCACCACTTCGGCATCCATTCCCTCGTGCTCGAGCGCTTGGCGCATGACCGCAAAACGGGCTTTCGACGGGGCCTGAGCCGATCGATAAGTAGGGGCTGGCGCTTGAGACATGCTCGCATCCTTGCCATCTGGGCCTGCCATGATTTCGGTCAACAACATGTTGTCCTCCAAACTTTGGGTCAGGGGTCCCACTTGATCAAAACTGGAGGCATAAGCCAACAATCCCCAACGGGAAATCAACCCATAGGTGGGCTTAGAGCCAAACAATCCTGTAAAGGCAGCGGGTTGACGAATGCTGCCTCCGGTATCGGTACCCAACGAGGCATGCGCCATACCGACTTGCACAGCCACGGCACTACCGCCAGAAGAACCACCGGGAACCCGAGTAGGGTCGGCGGCATTCTTGACAGGGCCAAAGGCTGAATTTTCGTTCGAAGCGCCCATGGCGAACTCGTCGCAGTTGGTTCGGCCAATGAAAATGGCATCTTCCTTCCACAAGCGCTCTACCGCTGTGGCAGAAAATAGCGCCTCGTATCCCTCCAAAATGTTGGCGGGTTACCAAAGCCCGTTCACCGCAACCGTAGTCCGGCGTTTGACGGAGGCGGGAACGGTTAGTTTGGGCAAACT
>JALRLA010000018.1 GCA_023254645.1 Bacteroidia bacterium | reverse complement strand
CGCGCCATAGGTCGGGCGTGTACGAAAGCATACCGATGTTGCGGTAGAGTTCGTTCTCGTAGCGCTGCTCGGGGTTGGCGCCAGCTGCGTAGATCATCGATTCAGCGGGAATGCCCGAGCCGGCCATCATGGAACCGAAGTAGCGCAAACGGGCTTGGGTTTTGCCCAGTTTCTGCAAGTGCTTCCACTCAAACGTGACAGACCCATACGAGGCGTCGGCAAAAGGAGAAGACAAACGCGAGGCGATGTTCCAGGAACCTTGGCCAGTGAAGGTTTTATAAGCCTTGTTCCAGAACAGATTCATCGACAGGTTGTGGCCTTCTGACCAAGCGTCTCCTACTTCGGCAAAGCGAAAGCGGCGCATGGACAAGGCGTCGATGCCGAATTTGTGTTCGCCAACGGCCATGTCCCAACCGAAGCGGTTGTAGAACAAACCGGCTTGGGAGGCTGACTTGAGAAAGTAGCGACCGTTTTTGGGCACCTCGTGTGACCAGGAAAAGCGGTAGCTCAAGAATGGGTGTTCGGCTGAGGCGCCGATAGGCGCCGAGGCCCAAGCTTGTGGGTAAGCGGGTACGACGGGGGTTTTGGATGAATAGTTGTTGTACCATAGGCGGGCATCGATGACGTGCCTACGGCCAGCATATTGGGACTTCCAGGCAATTCCCTCTTTGAATCCTTCCACACCGCCGTAAGAAAGCGCCGGCCGCCAAAGGGCCTTGTATTCTCCCAGGTAGCCTTTGTCTTCGGCTTGGCCATAGTGATAAGCCAGATTCAATCGCCCTTTGCTGATACCGGGTTCCCACACGTTGTTGACGCGGTTGACATCGGCCAAATGCTGGCTGGGGTCAATCTCGATTTTGGCAATGGGGAATTCGGTAGCCAAATCGATGCTGTAGGTGGGGCGCAATCGGCCCCAGGCTTCCCAGATGCCCGTATTGACCCTTTCGGGTTTTTCAAAATGAGAAACAGGAATGGTCAGGGGCAACACAGATCCGTTTTCGTAAGTGATTTGCAAATCGATGGGCATGATTTGGTCACCCAATCGCTGCAAGGTGACCGTGTAACGGGAGTTCTTCTTTGTTACAGACGCTATGCCGTAATCAATGTGGCGGGTGTCGTTCATCCACCCATCGAAGAACCATGTTAGATCGGTTTGAACGGCATCGGTGATGCTTTTTTGAAAGTCTTCGGGATAGGGGTGGCACATTTTCCAATCTGCCACGTAGTGTTGCATGGCTACGCGAAATAGGGAATCGCCCAAGACGTAACGCAGGTTGTAGAGCATGGTGGCTGTCTTGTAATAGACATGACGGTACCCGCCGCCATGGCCAACGGCATCGTTGAAATCGTGGCTGTGAGTCGACAGCGAGGGGTCTTCGAAATCGAGGGCGTCGTCCATGTAGCCGGCGAAGGCGCGCCTGTATTCGGCCATGGGCTCTTTCACGAGGGCGTTCATGGACCAAGCGGTCAAAAATTGGGTGAATCCCTCGTCCAAGCTAGCGCGGTAGGTCTCGTTTGAACCGAGCATACCGAAGAACCAGTTGTGACCCACTTCGTGGGCAATGAGACCTTGGTGGCTGGGCCAGTGGCCGCCATCTAATGTCAACATGGGGTATTCCATGCCGTCAGCCGCATCGGCCGCGACCATTTTGGGGTATTCGTA
>JALRLA010000225.1 GCA_023254645.1 Bacteroidia bacterium | reverse complement strand
TTGGTTGGACTACCTCCAACCCTGGCAGGAGGAAGCCAGTGAAGATTATTACGGCCGCCTACACGCCTTTGATTTGCTGCCTCCCGGGGCCCCAATTCCCGATTACCAGTCCCAGCATTCAGGCTTTGAATGGATGAGCGTACGTACGGTCCTGGAAGACTTTGAAACGGCTAGCGATATCATGTTAGATTCTAGCCTTCTGGGTTGGCGGTTGCTGCACAGCGAAATCTCCTTCAAGGCCCTTCGGCCTGAGGTATGGAATACCCCTGATCGCGGTCATCCTTATCGGCATGCCTACGCCCTTGAAAGCGGGGAGCTGAAGCACGAAGGCCATTTTTCAGTTCGGCATTTTGCCTTGGATACCAACTATGGCCGATTTGCCTGGACCTTGAATGGACAGCCCTTTGTCGCCAAAGGGGTCAACGTGGTTTTGGGGCCTAGCCGAAGCGGCTACCTCAACCATGACGGTGACTTATTCCATGTCGAGTGGAACCGCCAAGCCAGCGATGAATGGTGGAAGGCCAAGCTCTCTGAATTGTCAGACCAAGGTTACAACACCCTTCGCTTGTGGGGGGGAGGAGAGTATGCCTCTGAGGCTTTCATCCAAGCCTGTGATTCGTTGGGCATTCTGCTCTGGCACGATTTGGCCTTTGCCAATACGCTGTATCCCTTATCGCCCAGTTTTGAGCGCGCCTGCCGGCGCGAAGCCCAACAATTGAACCGGCGCCTTGCCGGTCACCCGTCTACGGCCCTGGTATGCGGGAACAACGAAGTTGAGGTGGCCTTTTTCAATTGGGGATGGCATTCCCAGTACGGCTGGACTCCTGAAGACTCTCTTCACCTTTGGCGCGAATACCTGCACCTGTTCGATACACTCTTGCCCGCTGAGATCAGTGCGGCTCCCTATTTGCGCAGCAGCCCCATTGGCAATTGGGGCAACAGCCGTCAAATGAAAAGAGGCGATAACCACGACTGGGGCGTGTGGCATGGGGAGCGGCGCTTTTCGGCTTTGGATTCTTCCAACATGCCCTTTGTGAGCGAATTTGGCTTTCCCAGTTTGCCCAATGCCCTGAGCCCAGCCATGAAGGCCAACCCTCACGCGTTTGTATACAGCTACAAAGGCTTGGGTTTGCTCGAGCGCTATGCCCATTGGGAGCTGGGTCAGGTGAGCAACCGTTGGGAATTTCTGGCCTTTGATTCGGCTCAGCTAGATGGGGAGATGCAGCAGTTTGCCGACCAAACCCAGCTTTTGCAAGCCCTGTACATGGATCGGGCCATACGCCACCACAGAACCCAGATGTTCAACGGAGGCCTGCCCCGAGAAGAGCATTTCTTTATGGGCCGGGACATCCATTCAAGCGGTGCCTTTTTGCCGGTTTGCCACGGGGTTTTGGCTTGGCAGTTGAATGATGTTGACCAGGCCATTTCTTGGAGCTTGTACGACTTGGAAAACAAGCCCAAGCTGGCGGCTGATGCGGTGTCTCAGGCTTTTCAGCCTATGCTGCTCAGTATAGAAAACACCGCTCTGGACCCGGAATTGCGCTTGGCCTTGACGCCCCATCGGCCTGAGAATAGTAACCTTCGGTACCGTTGCGAGGTGAAGGCATACGGGCCTGAAGGGAAGGAACTTTCGACCTGGACCTTGCCTTTGAGTGCATTAGGGGGGACACCAGAGATAGTCATGGCCTATCGTTTGCGCGATGTCATGAATTTGCCCGACGATATGCTGGCCTTGTCGGCCCAGTTGATCGATGAACAGACCGATGAAATTTTGGATACCTATGTGTGGAAGAATTCCGACAAGAGCTTTGAAAAGGGGCAGGTAAAGCGCAGCCGCAAAGGCTACAAAAGTTCAGTGCCTGTATCGTACGGTTATTTCCCAAAGGGCGGGGCACCGCAATTTGGGTGGCTGCTTCCAGGAGAGCGCTTACCCATGCCCATGGGGCGGGTGATTTTTGGGTCTTTGCTCTAAAAACGGACCCTTAATCCAACAAGTAATCCGCATCCAAGAGTTCAGCGCGGTCGGCTGATTTTACGGCGTAATTGAAGCCGGGTCGAAGCGAATAAGCTCCAATTTCTCCTGATTTATTCAGAGCAATGAACCCGATTTGGGTATGGCTCCAGTCTTTGCCTCGGCGGGTGAAAAACTCGGCGATAGCCTCGATGGCGGCTTTGCACGCTTGATGGGGAGATAGGCCTTGGGCCATGCCCTGTACGACTCGGAACGACCCTACCGTGCGAATGACTTCTTCTCCGTGCCCAGTTGCGGTACAAGCCCCAACGGCCCCATCTACGTAAAGACCGGCACCAATGATGGGGCTGTCGCCCACGCGGCCATGCATCTTGTAGGCCATGCCTGAGGTCGAGCATCCGCCGGCGAGAATGCCCGAAGCGTCCATGCCGATCATGCCGATGGTATCGTGGTTCTCGATGTTGATGACGGGCTGGTACTCGCTCTTTTCCAGCCACTGTTTCCACTCGCGCTCGCTGTCAGCGACCATGAGGTTCTCCAAGGGAAACCCTTGCTCCAGGGCGAATTGTTGGGCGCCGTCGCCGACCAACATCACATGCGGGGTCTTTTCCATGACCGCACGGGCCACCGAAAGGGGGGTGGCAATGCCTTCCATGCCACAGACCGAACCGATGTTGCCCAGGTGGTCCATGATGCAAGCGTCAAGGGTGACCACGCCATCTCGATCAGGGCGACCGCCAAGGCCCACGCTGCGCTCAGCGGGATCCAGTTCGCAGCGGCGAATGCCAGCTTCAATGGCGTCTAAGGTGCTGCCTCCTTCTTGAAGGCGGGTCCAAGCGACTTGGTTGGATTCCAATCCGAATCGCCAGGTAGTCAAGAACAGGCCTTGACCGGAATACGGGGCTTTATGGAGTTTGGCTTGGGCGGCGATGGGGGCTAGCCCTAGCGCGCCTAGGGTTTTGAGAAAGGATCGGCGTATCATTCAAACAGGTGATTGGCGTAGTGAAACCCTCGGGATTTCCAAAGGGAAGTATGGGTGCTGGCGGCCCGGTGAAAGGCCTCCAAATCTTTCATTTCGGGGTAGGTCCACAAGGCTTCGGCCAGGGCAGGGAGCCGGGGAAGCACCATATATTCGACTTGGCTGGAGCTGGTCATGTATTCGGTCCATACATTGCCTTGAGCCCCCAAAATAAAGGGGCTGTGCTCTTCTGACAAACCGGTTGGTATGGGGTTGTAGAGGTATACTGAGTCGACAGGATTGAAGCCGCCAATGGCCAATGGCTCGTTTTCAGAGCGGCTTTGGTAATGGTCGAAGTAACAGGGTTTGCCTGGGGTCATGACCACATAGTGTCCTTGCTGGGCGGCGGCGAGGCCTCC
>JALRLA010000175.1 GCA_023254645.1 Bacteroidia bacterium | reverse complement strand
GCCGATAGGGGCGCTATGAATCCCAAAATCCTCATACGCGCTGGAACATGCTCTTTGCCAAGGGGTCAATATACCCGCTGGCCATAACTTCATCGTAAATGCCAAATATATCTGCAATCGTTGGCACGATATCGGTCAATCGACCTACAGGGTTGGACTCGCTGCCAACAGACAATTGGGGCACATTGGAACCCACCATCAAGCTCCACACCCGCCTAGCATTGGCATCAGAGTGATCGAAGGCGTACCAATCGTTTTGATCCAAAATTGGATTGGGATTCAAGTTTCGCCCGCACTCAGGAGCAATGATGAAGATGGTATTGTCTTTGATGTCGGGGATGTTGTTTTGAATGTACTGCCACAACCAACCAGCCGCATGATCGGCCCTGTGCAATGCCGACAAATAGGAGGTAAAATTGGAGTGACAACTGTCTACTCCGCCAATATTGACAGCCAGCATTCTCGGCTTGAACTCCCGCATGATTTCAGCCGCATAGGCAATGTTGTAGCCATCACCAGACCCGACAGGAGGCATAGCAATTTGACCGGCACTCTGCTTGACAAACACATTGCGAATGAACTCTTTGATCCAGGTGCGCTCTTCTTCGGTATTTCGAACCGTATTGTACTGTTCTTGGCCCAACGAAAAACTTTGGTCCAAAAAGCGTTTGATGTCGTACATGGGCTCCAAATCCTGTTGGCTGTAGCTCTTGCCGTTGGCCAAAATCTCTCGGCCATAGCTCCCGAATGTGATAGGAGGGGCGAACATATTGGCACCGTATTGAAGCCCGTAGTCGGCATTGTCGCTAGAATTCAACAAAGGCATGCTGTTGCCTATGCCATTGGCCACCATCCAACACTCTGAAGCTTTGAACCCTGCGTGGCGACGCAAGTACTCGAAAATGGTCGGATACCTTGGGCGCGTTTTTAAGCCTTGTGCAGTGCCCGCATTTCCAGTAAGCAAGGTATTCAACCCAACATAGTGGCCTGCACTTTGGGCTTGAACTTCACGAAACAACATGCCACTGCTCTCTATGGTATTACTCAATAAACGAGGTATCGGCTCGCTACCTGGAGGCAAACCGGGAAGCGAAGTACCGTATACGATTTTTCTATCGGGAGCTGCTCCATTAAAGAGATTGGGCATGATATTGCCCGCTGCACCCGCAACACCTTGGCTGTCTTCCAAATACCGTTGCAATACACTTTCTTGTTGACGAACGCCACCAGCAAACATCAACAAAACCACATGCTCTGCCTTGGCATTGCCTCCTCTAGCGAAGGCGGTTCCCGTTTTTAATATAGTGGGGGCCAAAAACCCCGCGCCGGCCAATGCCGCACTCTTGGTAATAAAATCTCTTCTTCTCATGAACGTCAATAGTATTGGTATTCGTCACTAGCAGCAAAGCCCGTGTAGATCATTTCAACCGATAATTGGGAATTGCGGGTTATATACTGAATCATCCAGGTTTTTTCACCCTCACTGGGATACCTCAAAAAGAAGCGCTTGTACGTTTCAATGACAAACGATTCAATATCCGATCTCATTTCTGCATTGCTGGGAATGGTCAAGCCTTGGGTGTTGAAATAGTTGCTTAGTACCATCTCGTTGGCCACATTTCGATCGCCAATCGAGTAAATAACAGCTTGTGTCTTGTATAACTGACTGGGAGAGATGGGTGTTTGGTAAAGATTGGTATAGAGCACGGAAATATATACCGCCTCATTCTTGCTCTTGGTTTTCAGTGCCTTGTCTTCATACAAATTGGCTTCTTCCACACCAAAGGTGACATGGGTTTCTCTCTTGCAAGAACCCAGGAACAGGAGCAGGGTGATAGCCAATAGCTTAAAATTGCGCATATTCATCTGTAGTTGCGATGGCTCTCTGCACATCTTCAATTCGGTGATTTTCGAGGTAGGGTTGCAAAAACTGATTCAATTCTTTGGTCGAAGGCTCACGCTGAACCAAAAGGAAATAACTCCAGCGTATCTGAGCCTCAAAGAATCCATCGGTCTGAGTCAATGCCTGAGCATATTCATTTTTATTGGCCGCCCAAACTCCGAAAATTTCTTGAGGCTCATTCTTTTCAATGATTTGGTAGGCCCTGGTAAATTCATCTTGAGTTGGATTGCGCCTTAGCACATCGTCAAAAGATGCAATCACGTAATTGAAGGAATTCATGTTGATCCCGTCGTAAATCGGATTGTTCACCATGCAGGCCACCATTTCTGAATAGCCAATTTCCTGCAAGCGATAGCGCTGTCGACTAATCAGCACATCGCTGTACTTAGAGATAGCATCCAAATTGGCATAAACGCGAACAGAATCGCCTTCCAGACGAGCAACCTTTATTCCAAATCTTAGACTCCCTATGGCTTGACCTATATCAGGATCGGAAGCTCCCTCTAGAAAGCGTGCCTTACTGACGTCATAAAGTCGTTGGCTATAGGCGTGTCGGTAGGAAGAATCTCCGGGGCGATACAGGCTGTCCCACTGCAAAATTTGAATCAATGAATCCCGGGTCGAGTAGGCCAGACCATTGCTTTTCAAGGTAAATACCCAATCATTTCTCTCCAGCTCGGTGGCCTCTCTACCCAAAAAATCGATAAACAAACGATTGACGTAATTGTCAACTTTTAAGGTTGGAATGCTACCATAATTTGGTGGACGATTCCCATCAACTAGTGTGTCATACGATTTGGTACACGATGCAAATAGCAGGGAGGTACATGCACAAAATGCCAATATTTTTAGCGAAGTGGCCATGGATTCGCAAGGATAGCTCCAAGCAATTTACCCTATTTTGGGCTAAATTCGTGCATTAACCCTTGCTTTATGCCATTTTACAATCGAATAGGCCAGATCCCTGCCAAACGACACACTCAATTCCGAAAGCCAAATGGCGAGCTGTATGCCGAAGAGCTTGTTAGCACTGAAGGATTTAGCAGTCTGTATTCATTGATTTACCACTGCCATCCACCAACGTTGGTCAAACAGGTGGATGAGCCTTATGATGTGAGTCCGAAAGCAGCGGTTGAAAAGAACATGAAGCACAGAAGTTTTCTGACCTTCAATACCGAAGCAACTGATCGTTATTTAGACAGCCGTAAAGTTTTATTGTTCAACAGCGATGTACACATTGGCGTCGCAGCTCCCAGGAAAAGCATGACCGATGAATTTTTCAAAAATTCTGATGCTGATGAGGTGTTGTTTATTCACGAAGGTTCTGGGGTACTGAAGACCATTTATGGGCAATTGCCATTTTCCTATGGCGATTACCTTGTAATACCTCGGGGAACCATTTACCAAATTCACTTCAACGAGGAAAACAATCGTTTATTAGTGGTGGAATCACCTTCTCCCATCTACCCTCCAAAGCGATACCAAAATAGCTTCGGTCAATTATTGGAACACTCTCCGTACTGCGAAAGAGACATCCGCGTGCCTGAGCAGTTGGAGACCCACGATGAAGTAGGAGAGTTCAAAGTACTGATCAAACAACAAGGTTTAATATGGCCTTATACTTACGCAACGCATCCCTTTGACGCCATTGGCTGGGACGGTTATCTGTATCCCTACGCCTTTAGCATTCACAACTTTGAGCCTATAACGGGTCGCATACACCAACCGCCTCCTGTACACCAAACATTCGAAGGGCGCAATTATGTCATTTGTTCGTTCTGTCCTCGTCTGTATGACTATCATCCGCAGGCCGTTCCTGCTCCATATAACCATTCCAACATTGATAGTGATGAAATTTTGTACTATGTAGATGGAGATTTCATGAGCCGCAAACATGTCGAAAGAGGGATGATTTCTTTGCATCCCAAAGGCATTCCCCATGGGCCGCATCCGGGGACAGTTGAAAAGAGCTTAGGCAAAAAAGAGACGGGTGAATTGGCCGTCATGATTGATCCTTTTTATCCCTTGAAAATCACTCAAGAGGCATTGAATACGGAAGATGCGAGTTACTGGAAATCTTGGGTCGATTGATTCATTGCTATTAAACGATGAAAAATTTATTACTAGGCGCTTTAGCGTTAACTATTGGGGCAGTTGAAGCCCAAAAAACCATTTCTCATAATCAATTGGCCCGTCAATCCCGCCGATTGGAACAGCGCTTGGAAAGGCAATGGATTCGCGAATCCTTACCGGCCACTCCTGAAACCCCGATGGGGTTTTGGATCCAAGAGTTCGTCAGCACTCGTGACCCCCAATTGGGATACCCGCCGACAGAGCGATTGATGGAAGCCATTTTGGCTGAGCCCCAGCAAGGCGATGAAATTTATATTTCACCGGGGAGCGCTCAGTCACCCTGGGTAAGCCGTGGCCCTGACAATGTCGGTGGCCGTACTCGCGCATTGGTATGGGACCCTAATGACTCCAAAGGAAAAAAGGTTTGGGCTGGAGCTGTGACTGGTGGATTATGGAGCATTGACGATATCACAAGCAGCACGGCTACCTGGACCCACCACAGCGGTCTTTGGAGCAATTTAACCGTTACCTGCATTGCTTTCGACCCAAACAATAGTTCCATCATGTACGTTGGTACAGGAGAGGGCTGGGGCTCCTCGCCGAGCAGTTCTCGCGGTTATGGCATCTGGAAAAGCAGCGACGCAGGCAAGACCTTCTCTCACTTGAGTTCAAGTGCCAATTTCCTTTATATCAATGATCTCATTGTCAGAAATGAGAATGGACAGAGCGTAGTATACGCCGCGGTTGATGCGAATTACGTGGGTGGAGCATGGCACGGATTGAGTTACATGGGCCTGCAGCGCAGCACCAATGGAGGGAATTCTTGGAGCCAAGTCTTACCCAAAATACCATCGGCTACCGTAGTATATGCTCCCGCTGACCTGGAGTTGGGCGCCGACAATCGATTGTGGGTGGGAACAAGAAATACTGCATATGGAATCACGGACAAAGGGGGTGGGCGAATTTTGTATACCGACAATGGAACGAGCTTTACAACGGCCCATACCCATACCAACAAAGGACGGGTGGCCATTGCTTGCGCGCCCAATAGCCCTCGAGTGGTGTATGCAGTGTTTGAAAGTGGAGGCAAAGTCGATGCGGTCAAA
>JALRLA010000123.1 GCA_023254645.1 Bacteroidia bacterium | reverse complement strand
GGATCTTGCATCTCTTACTGGCAATTTCAGGCTTTCTATTGGCCGCTCTCATCTTTCTTATTCCGTGGCTGTGGGGATTGAAACAGATTCCGACCGAGTGGGTACTGCATTTGGATTTGTATTCCGCTAGCATTGTCAAATACTCTCCCTATTGGCATTGGAGCACCCTAATTCCGGGTCTTTTGATGACCCTTTATCTGGCTTTTTACGTGGTTCGTACGGTTGGACAACGCGCTTGGCATCCGGCGGTATTGTACGCGTTAAGCTTGGGAACCGCCGTATTGGTTTCAGCCCTGATTGTCCCTGCAGCAGAAACCTCTCTTCAGAGCCCTATACGCGAGGAATTGAAAACATTGAAAAGCCAAAACGCTTCGGTTGAACTGTGGGGTTTCAAGTCATACGCTTTGCCCTTTTGGTCGGAATGGACGAGTAAGGATTGCATAGACAGCACGAAATGGAGCCATCCCCATTTCTTGAATCAGTGCCGTGATAAAGCCGAAGCCGAAAACACCATTCAATCAACGGGATTTCATCTGTACCCCAATAGAACGGCTCGAATGACCTACTTCCAGGATGGTCCTTGCTTGGGAAACAAACAGTACGTTATTACCCGAGCCGATTTCAAGCCTGACTGGTTCTTCAAACAGAAATTTACCGCTGTCAAACCTCTTGGCGGATATTGGCTCTGGAAACGCAACTGTGCACAAATTGAATAGCATTTCAAGTTCTCTAGGCTTAATATTGCCTTGAACCTCGGTTCACTTTATGCTACATCAAAAACCTTGTGTACTCATATCAGATTGGGAATGGGGTGCCGGCAAACAGGGCACTAGCAAAGGGCCAGACACTGTCATTAAGCTCAGTGAATCGGCTGGATTTCCTTTTTTCAACAATCACACCATCACTTATATAAGACAAGAACAAATCATCGATTTGGACGAGTCTCCCATGCCTTTTTTGAAGAATGGGCAACAGTTGTATGAACACCAAAAGCGGCTTTGCAAAGCCACATACGACCTCAACAACCAAGGTTGCAAGGTTCTGATTCTAACCGGAGACCATTCGAATGCCATTGGCGGATTGAGCGGCCTATGCAAGGCCAGAGAAGGCAAAAATGTAGGGGTCATTTGGATTGATGCCCACATGGATTTGCACAGCCCCTACACCACACCAAGCGGCAACGTTCACGGAATGTCTATGAACGCTATTTTGGGCGATGACAATGTGGAATTTGCGTCGAACGCCATTGATACCGTTAGCGCTGATACTTGGCAAAAAACCAAGCAGCTCAAGCACCAAAACGGAGAAAAAAACCGCGTCAAGCCCAATCACATTGTGTACATCGGTGTGCGTGACTTCGAACGACAGGAAGAAGCCTTGGTTCAGAAACACGATATACGCTGTTACTATCCAGAAGACATTGCCGAAAAAGGAATGTCAGCCATTCTAGCAGAGACCTT
>JALRLA010000093.1 GCA_023254645.1 Bacteroidia bacterium | reverse complement strand
CCTTGATGAATATGTCAGGGGCTGAAGTCCTCAAAGCCGAACCTCAACAAGGAGAATGCCAATTGGACGTAAGGAATTTGGCAGCAGGGGTATACAGCTTAAGAGCCCGTACCAAATTGGGCAGCTTCAGCACCTTAGTAGTAGTGAGTCATCAAGCACAAAACGCCAAACCTTAGGTTTTAGGGCTCCCCATTTCGGTGTATTTTTGCGGAACCATGAGCCAATTCCGCATTGAACACGACACCATGGGTGTGGTAGAAGTACCCGCTAACGCCTATTGGGGAGCCCAAACCGAACGCAGCCGCAACAATTTCCGCATTGGACCCGAAGCCAGCATGCCGCTGGAAATCATTCACGCCTTTGCCATATTGAAGAAATGTGCCGCACAAGCCAATCACCAATTGGGGGTTTTGTCTGCCGAGAAGGCTGATTTGATCGCTCAGGTTTGCGATGAAATTTTCGAAGGCAAGCTCAATGATCAGTTCCCTTTGGTTATTTGGCAAACCGGAAGCGGTACCCAGAGCAACATGAATGTCAACGAGGTTATTGCCAACCGCGCACACGTATTGCAAGGCGGAAGTTTGACCGACGACAAGAAGGTACTGCACCCCAATGACGACGTAAACAAAAGCCAAAGCAGCAATGACACCTTCCCAACAGCCATGAGCATCGCGGTGTTCAAACAGGTCGTTGATTACACTTTGCCTGGTTTGCAAGCCTTAAAAACTACGCTGAAGCACAAGGCTCGCGAGTACAAAGACATCGTGAAAATTGGGCGCACACACTTCATGGACGCCACTCCCCTTACCCTGGGTCAAGAATTCAGCGGATACGTGGTCCAATTGGAAAACGGTATTGACGCCATCAATCGCGCTTTGAAACCCGCCGCTGAGTTGGCTTTGGGTGGAACGGCCGTAGGAACAGGATTGAACACCCCAGCGGGATATTCGGAATTGGTTGCCCAATTGATTGCTAAAGAAACCGGCCTTCCTTTTGTTACTGCTGTCAACAAATTTGAAGCCCTGGCCGCTCATGACGCCATGGTAGAACTGCACGGTGCCCTGAAGAGAGCAGCCGTCAGTGCCTTTAAAATCGCGAACGACATTCGCATGCTCAGCAGCGGTCCTCGCTCGGGCATTGGTGAGATTTTGATTCCTGAAAACGAACCTGGATCATCAATCATGCCAGGTAAGGTTAACCCCACTCAACCCGAAGCCCTGACCATGGTTTGCGCGCAAATCTTGGGAAATGACGTGGCCGTTTCTTTTGCGGGAACCCAAGGCCATTTTGAATTAAACGTATTCAAACCAGTCATTGCGGCCAATTTGCTTCAAAGTGCCCGCTTGCTGGGTCAAGCTTGTTTGAGCTTTGATTCCAACTGTGCCCAAGGCATCGAGCCCAACCACAGCAACATCAAACGCTTGGTAGACCAGAGCCTGATGCTAGTTACAGCATTGAATACACACATCGGCTATGAAAATGCCGCCAAAATTGCTAAAAAGGCTCATAAGGCAGACAAAACCTTGCGTGAAGCGGCCATTGAATTAGGCTTGTTGACCGATGAGCAATTCGACCAATGGGTTCGTCCTGAAGCCATGGTTGGCAATCCCGACGAGAGCATCAAATAGAAATCGGTGCAGCTACCCTTTCGAATTTTAGGCATACTCAATGCGACTCCCGATTCCTTCTATTCTGGGAGTCGCTTTGGCCTTGATTCGGTTTTGGATCAAGCGCATAAAATGATTTCTGACGGAGCCGATGCTCTGGACATTGGAGGCCAAAGTACCCGACCAGGAGCAAAGCTTATTTCTGAGCAGGAAGAGATTGATCGCGTTTTGCCGATTATTCAAATTCTCTCCAAGAACTTTCCCGAGTTAAAACTCAGCGTCGACACCTTCAGATCTGAAGTAGCACGTCAAGCTCTGAAAGCAGGAGCCAGTTGGGTCAATGACATTTCCTTTGGTGAGGACGATTCCGACATGTTCTCCACTTTGTTAGATTTCCCAGAATGCGGTTACATAGGAATGCACAAACAGGGTCAGATTGCCAATATGCAATCCAACCCTCAGTATGACAATGTCACTCAAGAGGTGCAAGACTATTTATTAGGGCGAGCCTCTCTGCTTCGTCAAATGGGATTCGAGGGGCCCATCGCTTTGGATCCTGGGTTTGGATTTGGAAAAACCCTGGAACACAACTACCAAATGCTGAAAAACTGGAAATCATTCTTGGATCTACCCTATCCCATTTTGATGGGCATTTCCCGTAAAAGTATGATTTACAAAAAACTGCAAATCACACCTGAAGAAGCCCTTAATGGAACTACTGCCCTTCACGGAATGGCCTTGAGTCAGGGACCATGCATGTTGAGGGTACACGATGTGCGAGAAGCCCGCGAAACCATCAACCTTATCGAAAGCGTTCTAAATTCCGATTCTCAATAACCTATTTTTGTACAATGCCCGCCTTGATAGCCCCTTCCATATTATCAGCCGACTTCGGCAACCTTGAAAGAGATTTTGCCATGATCAACCAAAGCCAAGCCGATTGGTTCCACGTTGACATCATGGATGGAGTTTTTGTCCCCAACATTTCATTTGGTTTCCCGGTAGTCAAAGCCCTTCAGAAAGTGGCCCAAAAGCACATGGATGTGCATTTGATGATCGTAGACCCCGATCGTTACATTGCTGATTTTGCCAAAGCCGGTGCTCAAACTTTGACCGTTCATTACGAAGCTTGCACGCATCTTCACCGCAGTCTTCAGGCCATCAAGGCTCAGGGCATGAAAGCGGGAATTGCATTGAACCCGCATACCCCAGTTTCGGTCTTGGAAGACATCATAGCCGATGCTGATTTGGTTTGTCTGATGAGTGTGAACCCTGGATTTGGCGGCCAAGCTTTCATTGAGCGTACCTACGAAAAAGTTCGCGCCTTGAAACTCCTCATTGTCGAATCGGGATCTTCTGCCTTGATTGAGATTGACGGGGGTGTAACCTTAAACAACGCAGCTTTGCTCCACGAAGCTGGGGCCGATGTC
>JALRLA010000054.1 GCA_023254645.1 Bacteroidia bacterium | reverse complement strand
GCCACTCTGGTATTTCCCCATTAGAACGCAATAAATTGACATTCAATGCGATACACTATCGTACACGGAGCCACCAGTCGGGATCGAACCAACGACCTACTGATTACAAGTCAGTTGCTCTACCAGCTGAGCTATGGTGGCCTTGAGAAAGAACGTTAGAATGTCTCCCGAAGGCTACATTCCCAAAAAGGACTGCAAAAATACAGAAGTTGGGGACATAATCAAAGCCATTTTCATTTTTTTCATCAAATTCTCAAGCGGGTCTCCGAGGCCTCAAAATGCCTTTAAATTTGCCCGTTCATGAGCCGCTTCAAAATTCCCTTGATCATTGCCATTGGTTCCCTAGCCATTTTCGCACTATTGTGGAAAAACCAAAACCAAAGCAGCCCTTGGACCAGTGATTTGTTTCGCTTAAAAAAGGCCGAGAGCATTACGGCAATTTTATTGTCTTCCAATGATCCATCGAAAGGGTATGTCAAATTCACGAAGAACACCAAAGGATGGACCGTTACAGATGGAACCCACTCATACGCCGCCGATACCCAAAGCCTTAACGATCTCTTGTTTTGGGCCATGCCTCGACTGCATTTAAAAAATCCAGTACCCGACGCAGCCAAAGAGACTATCACCCGAGCGCTCGCTCAAAGTGCAACCAAAGCAGTATTTTATTCCAACGACAAAGCCGTTCACACCGTCTATGTCGGTTCTCCCACCCCTACTCAAGAGTCTACCTATATGTATGCGCCTGAAACGGAACGCCCCTGCGTCATTGAAATTCCAGGCTTCACAGGGTACCTGACTCCTTACTTCCATACCGACATTCAACAATGGAGGTCTGTATACTTGATCGATGCAGAAGCTTCTGCGATCCAAAGCTTGGAAGTCAATTACCCCAACGCGCCCGATCAAAGTTTCGCCATTGTCCAAGACCCAACCCGTTTTTCAGCCGAATTGCGCCCCTCATTGGAGGGCCCTGCGATAAAAAACGCCCAAACCGGCTTAATACTAGGTTACCTTGAAATGAGCAAAAGACTGAGTAGAGAAGCCGGTGAGAATGCGGGAATTAACAGAAATGCCGAAGCTCAAAAAAACGTATTGAACGGCCCTGTATTGGCTAAATTGACATACAACTTCACCGATGGAACATCGTCAACCATTACGTTGTACCCCATGCCCGTTGGTTCCGAAACCTATAGCCTGGATACTAGAGAAGGTCGTCCCAAAATGAACGAAACTGACTTGTTTTGGGCCAGCCATTCAGACGAACCTGATCGCTTGTGGGTCATTCAATCCTTGAATTTGCAAAACCGCTTGAAGAAACGAAGCGACTTTTCAAAACCTTGATATGTCTATGACATTCACTCTCATTGGCGCCTTCATCGGATTCGCCTCCAGCGGCATGCCTGGCACCAAGCGCCGCAAGTCGTTCGAGCGGAACGAGGAGATCTTCCGCAAGAAGCGCGAGAACTGGATCCTTGAGAAGAACGCCGAGCTGGAGAGACAGCAGCGGG
>JALRLA010000061.1 GCA_023254645.1 Bacteroidia bacterium | reverse complement strand
ATGAAATGCTCGTATCCACCCTTTTCCAATTGCTCCAAGTTCAGTTCCAACTCGTGTACATAAGGACTTTGAATCTCGTTATCAATGGTAGTTACGGTCAATTCACCGTTCTCAACGGCGGCAATTTCCCCATCATTGAGGTAAATCACCCGCTTGGTATACTCCACAATGGGAGTGGCGTCAGAGGCAAAGAAGAATTCTCCGCGCTCTTCGCCCAATCCCACTACCAAGGGTGATCCTTTGCGGGCCGCAATAATGTGTTCAGGGTGATGCTGGCTCAATATGACAATCGCATAGGCCCCATTCACTTGGCTCAAGGCCGCGCGAACCGAATCCAACAAATCGAGCTTGGTGTGCTCCATGATGTCTTCGATCAGGTGCACCAAGACCTCGGTATCGGTGTCTGATGAGAAAATATGGCCGCGCTTGATCAAACCCTCTTTCAAGGTGGCGTAGTTTTCAATGATGCCGTTGTGAATGATGGCCAGGTCACCGCTCTGTGATTTGTGAGGATGGCTATTGCGATCATTGGGTTCCCCATGAGTAGCCCAACGGGTATGGCCCATACCAATGGTGCTTTTCAGCTCATTGCCCTGTGCGGCTTGGGAAACGTGGGCCTCCAAATCGGAGACTTTGCCCTTCTTTTTAAAGACCGTGAGGTCAGCGTCCATCAGGGCGACTCCAGCTGAATCATAGCCTCTGTATTCCAGGCGCTTGAGACCTTTGATGACGATGGGATAAGCTTCTTTGGTACCGATGTATCCGACAATTCCGCACATGATAGGTAAAGATAAGGGTTTGAAAATGAGAAAGCCCCGGCCTGTTAGCCGAGGCTTTTCAGAATTTGTTTAGTGATTAGATACCAAAGGCTTGTTTGACAGCGGGAACGGCATTCAACTCTTCCCAAGGGAACAGCTTTACGCGAACTTCTTTGGCTTGAGGAGTACCGGCATTGAATACCTTGGTCACCTCTTTGCACTCGCGACCCATGTGGCCGTAAGCGGCTGACTCCAAGTAAATGGGAGAGCGCAAATGGAAGCGCTGCTCGATGAAATAAGGACGCAAGTCAAACTCAGGCATGTTCTTCACGATTTCCGCGATTTGACCGTCGTTCATGTTCACCTTGGCCGTGCCGTTGGTGTTCACATAAACACCGCAGGGCTTGGCTACACCAATGGCATAGCTCACTTGAACCAAAGCTTCGTCACAAACACCTGCCGCTACCAAGTTTTTGGCAATGTGACGGGTAGCGTAAGCGGCCGAACGGTCCACCTTGCTGGGGTCTTTACCACTGAAGGCTCCACCGCCATGGGCACCGCGCCCCCCGTAGGTATCTACAATGATTTTACGGCCGGTCAAACCGGTATCTCCGTGAGGACCACCAATGACAAATTTGCCAGTGGGGTTGATATGGTATTCAATGTCATCGCCGAACAAGGCCTGCAAATCGGCATTCAGTTTGGCTTTGACGCGTGGAATCAACAAACCGATGATGTCCTTGCGAATCTGGGCCAACATCTGCTCATCAGCTTCGGCTGAATCAGGCTTGACGAAATCGTCATGCTGGGTTGAAATGACGATGGCATCGATGCGCATGGGCTTGTTGTCATCGCTGTACTGAATGGTCACCTGGCTCTTGGCGTCGGGACGCAAGTAAGGAATTAGGGTTCCTTCACGGCGCATATCAGCCAACTCTTGCAACAACATGTGCGAGAGCATCAAAGGCAGGGGCATGTAAGAATCGGTTTCGTTCGTGGCAAAACCGAACATCATACCCTGGTCGCCAGCCCCCTGATCTTCGGGGTTCTTGCGCTCCACACCCTGATTGATGTCGGGGCTTTGCTCGTGAATGGCGCTTAAAACTCCGCAGGAATTGGCATCGAACATGTACTCGCTCTTGGTGTAGCCAATTTTGGCAATCACCTCGCGGGCAATTTTCTGAACGTCCAAGTAAGCCTCAGACTTCACCTCACCTGCCAATATCACTTGACCGGTGGTCACCAAGGTTTCACAAGCCACTTTGGAGGAGGCGTCATAGGCCAAAAAATGGTCGATCAAAGCATCGGAGATTTGATCGGCTACCTTGTCAGGATGGCCTTCCGAAACAGACTCTGAAGTAAAGAAGTACGGCATAATGAGCCGCAAATATACAACCCCATTAGGGCCCGTAAAACTCTCTTGCCAAGAGACGGCTCAATTGGCAAACAAATCGCCTGTCGAAAGCCCAGCTTCCACCCATTTGTGGTCACCAGGAACCTGCGAATGACTCTGGTATTGCACACACTTTAATGGACTCGCATAAAGGACATAATCGATGCGAAAACTTGGAAAGGGACCCTTATAGGTTCCTTCCAAACCTCGTCCTGCTTCGACGAAAGCGTCGCGCAAGCTGCGGGCGATCAAACGATAGCTATAGCTCACCGGCACATCGTTAAAATCACCCATCACCAATTTGGTGTGCGGGCATTCGTCTAATGATTGACGCAAAATCTCGGCTTGACCGCTGCGCAGGGAATAAGCTCTTGACAAGCGCTGAACCAAGCCCTTGGAACGCTCGACTTGGGTGGGGTCGCCCTCAAAACCTTCCTTCATCAAGTCATAATCGCTTCGGTGCAATCGAAAGCTCTGCAGGTGCACATTGTAGACCCGAACGGTCCAATCTTGCACCTCTTCCTGCTGTGAGGGAATGCGAACGTTAGCCCACATGGCCATGTTGCCGCTAGAATCTCCAAACAACAGAGGTTTGGACTTCAGTATTTCATAGCGAGATATAATACCCATGCCGTAAGGGCGTCCGGGAACCAATTGGTAATGGGCATGGTAGCGAAAGCCCACCGATTGGGCCAAGCGCTTCATCAAGGCCTCCATATTACGGCCCTTGTCATAGAGTTCTTGAAAACAGTACACATCAGCCGGATGAGCTTGCATCAATTGCTTCAGCGAGTCTTCGCTTCCTTCCCCACTGTAGTGCCCCAACAATTGGGTGTTGTATGTAGCCACACGCAAGCCGACTTCATCGGCATTTTTAGAATCGTTCCATTGCACATACAAACTCGCCTGACCCAGGTGCAGCAAGCCAAAGGCCAGAGGAAACAAGGTTCTCCATTTTAGCTGCAGCCCCCAGTACAGGAGCAACAAGGCATTGAGCAAAAACAAAACGGGGAAGGCCAGGCCCAACAAAGCCATCACACTGCCCGATTCAGCTGAAAAGTTGGGCGCTAATCCGCTCAAAGTCAACAGCAACCCCAAGACCAAGGTCAAGGGAAAAATGACGATGTTGAACAGGCGGAGTAGGATCTTCATGACTGACTGGCTTTGAACAAGGTCTCCTTTTCCTTGGCCGTTAAACTATCGTACCCACTTTGGCTAATTTTATCCAATATGGCATCAATTTCAGCCTGTTTGGGGTTGTTCTCTTTGCGGTTGATTTCCACTTTGGCGCTTCGCTTGGGCTTGGAATTCTTGGCAGATGAAAGCCGATCCAACCAGCCTGAAAAAGGCCAATTCCACATCCCTTTCATCTCGGTGATGTAAGCCAAGGCAAAGGCCATTCCTCCAAAGTGAGCCAAGTATCCGCCGGTGTTGGCCCCGCTAGAAAGACCCAAAACGTCGAACAAAATTTTCGCTCCTACAATGTAGCGCAGTTCCACCTCCCAGATACCAAAAAGAAAGACGCGGTAACGAGGAGCAAACAGACCTGCCGCCAAGATGATGGCGGAAACCCCACCAGAGGCGCCCAACATAGAAGGCACGACAACGGCATCTTCGGCGATGGCCAACTGGAATATGCCTTGGTACATAAGAGCACCCGCAATGGCACCGCCTACAAACAGGGTATAAATGGGTTTCTTGCCGATCAAGTCTTCCAAAATCATACCGATGAAGTACATCCAGATGACGTTGTTTAAGAGGTGAAAAAAGCCGGCGTGCAAGAAGGCATAACTCAAGTAAGACCAGGGCTTGAGCAGAGAATCGGGCAAGGCTGGGGTAAACATGAGCCTACGCTCAATGGCTTCGGGCAACAGCAATTGCACGACAAAACCAATGACCAAGGCGGCTACCAATTGGGCCAAAGCCGCTTTATCAGGCCCAAAAAAACGGGGCGTCTGTGTCGCAAAGCGATTCATTTAGGCCCAGCGCTGCCCCTTTCTTCGCCAAATCCAAACGGCGATAAAACCAGTCAAGGCTCCACCAACGTGGGCAAAGTGGGCAATGCCTGTGCCGCTACCGCCAATACCAAAGACCAAATCCAGCACAATCATGCCCGGCACCAAATACTTAGCCTTGATGGGGTACGGAATGAATAAGAAGATCATGGACTCATTGGGGTAGTACATGGCAAAGGCCGTCATGACCCCGTACAAAGCACCCGAGGCCCCCAACATGGGGCCGTAAGGCAGAAAATCAACGCCTGAGGCTTGGTTGGGAAACAAGGTTCCGTACGCCGACTGAATTTCATAGCCCATGATGCCCAAGTGAAGCAGGGCCGCCCCTAGACCCGAAATGAAAAACAGGGTCAAAAAGCGTTGGGTCCCCATGCGGTGCTCGACAATGCCACCAAACGAAAACAGGGCGATGGCGTTGAATAAAAAGTGACCGATGCCACCGTGGCAAAAGATGTGGGTGATCAGCTGCCAGGGTTGAAAATGGGGACTATCGGGATAGTACAAGTAAAACTGAAACACATCGAAACCGATGTTGGGCAGCGACAATTGAGCCATGCCCATCAAGGCGATGAGGATCAGCAAATTTTTGAGGCCCGGAGGCAATTGTACCATCATGTGTTTCGATTTTTCTTGAATAAGTCGGTTATCTGTTCGGCACCCATGCGAATGTAAACGGGACGGCCGTCTATTCCGAATTGGGGTTGCTGCAAGCTCATCAATCGCTGTACCAAATGCTGGCGCTCTGATTCTTGGGTCTCGGCTGCGGCCATTCTGGCCGATGAACGAGCCATGGCCAAGGCCAGGCTATGGGTATGTGACAACTTGACATCGCCCTGGGTGCTCTGGTAATCTTCCAAAATCTTCTCCAAGGTGGCCTGTTCGTCACAGCCAGAAAGCAAGGCGGGCACTCCGTTCACCAATAGGGTTTGGCCCCCGAAATGGCTCAGATCAAAACCCATGGCTTTCAAGGGTTCCAGAAGTTCCAATAAGACCACCATTTGGCCGGCAGAGAATTCCAAGGTTCTGGGGAATAGCGACTGCTGTGTGGGGCTGAAACCCTTTTCCAAGTACTCGACATACTGGTGAAAAAGCACCTTTTGTTGAGCCAAACGTCGGTCCAAAATGCGCAGTTCTCCTTGAAAAGAAAAAACCCAATAGCGGTCGTTGAGCACCTGAATCCAGGCTACCGCATCGGCTTCAGGTTGGGGCAGTTGAAGAGGTTTATCGGGCTCTTCAGCCAGAGGTTCGTGCAGACGAGAGGCTTGAATCTCCTCGTCAACGGGACCGAGAATCTTCTGCCAATCTTGGTGGCTGTTGCGCTCGTATCCGCCCGAGGGAAAGGGATTGTAGCGAGAGGCTGAAGGGGCCTCTGTCTTGCCCAGTTTGCCCCAGTCGGGATTGGAATTGGGTACGGATCGTTGGCTGCTCAAAAAATCGATCCAACCGCTGGATTCGGGCTCTGATGATTGGGGCTGAACCACGTAGAGGCCTAGCGCCTTACGCACAGCTGCCTTGATCAAATTGTAAATGTATTTCTCGTCTTCAAACTTGATCTCGGTCTTCGTCGGATGCACGTTGACATCAATTTTCGCAGGATCGACAGACAGGTACAAGCAATAAGCCGGAAAAGAATCGGCTGGCAGCAAGGACTCATAGGCCGCCATCAAAGCATGGTGCAAATAGGCACTTTTGAAGTAGCGACCATTGACAAACCAATACTGGTCACCGCGGGTCTTTTTGGCTGCTTCGGGTTTGCAAACAAAGCCATCGATGTGAACGATTTCGGTCTCTTCCAAAACTGGCAACAAGATGTCGGCTTTGCTTTTTCCCAAAAGAGAAGCAAAGCGCTTCTGTTTGGTCTCAGCCGGGTAATCGTGCAGCAGCTGATCATTGTTGTAGAGCTGAAAATGTACCGATTCTGCGCCCAAGGCTTGGCGCTGAAATTCCTCGACAATGTGCTTGAACTCAACCGAAGGGCTCTTCAAGAAATTGCGGCGGGCCGGAATGTTGTAGAACAAGTTTTTGACCGCGATGGAGGTACCAACGGGTGAAGAATCAGAACCCTCTTCGACCATGCGCGAGGCTTCGATTCGGATTTTGCTGGCCGCCGAATCTTCGATTCGGCGGGTCCTCATTTCCACTTGTGCCACCGAGGCAATCGAGGCCAAGGCCTCGCCCCGAAAACCAAAGCTCTTTAAGCCAAACAAATCATCGGCCTTGCGAATCTTGGAAGTCGCGTGGCGCTCCCAACACAAGCGAGCGTCTGTCTCGCTCATGCCCTTGCCGTTGTCAATGACTTGAATCAAGGTGCTACCCGCGTCACGCACCAACAATTTTACCTGAGTGGCTCCGGCATCAAGCGCATTTTCCAACAACTCCTTGACCACCGAAGCGGGGCGTTGCACCACTTCACCGGCCGCTATTTGATTGGCGACCGAATCAGGAAGAAGCTTGATGATGGAATGCATAGATGCCGAAAAACGGGGTGAACTCCCAAAGTTAGGCGCTTGGATTTACATAGACCAATGCCCACCAGGCTCCCATCGAGCCGCGGTACTCTTCTACCAAGCCCAAGCCCTCGGCTCGAGCCGCAATCAAAGGCAAATCAGGCTCGTTCAAACCCGACAAATACAACAAGCCGCCGGGCTTCAACACCCGTTGATAGGCCGGCATGTCAGCGAGCAATACTTCGCGGTGAATGTTGGCCAAGACCTGGTCGTAATAGCCTTCTTCGATGGCGGGCAAGGCCTCAGCCGTGCCATGCTGCATCTGGGTTCGCCCACAGCCGTTCAAGCGAACATTGTCTCGCGCATTGTCAACCACCCAATCGTCGATTTCAATGCCCAAGACTTCGGCGGCGCCCAATTTCTCTGCCACAATGGCCAAGATGCCGGTACCGCTGCCCATGTCGAGAATTTTTGCTCCCTTCAACATCGATTCCCGCTCAAGCAAAGCGCCGCACAAAAGCTGAGTGGGACCATGGTGGCCCGTGCCAAAACTCATGCGGGGCTCGATGATGATTTCCAGGCTGCCTTCAGGAGCCGGCTCGTGAAAAGGAGCGCG
>JALRLA010000043.1 GCA_023254645.1 Bacteroidia bacterium | reverse complement strand
AGAAGACAAATCAAACACCACTCCTACTTTGAATCCCTGTTGATGGGTGGCCACCTTCCAAACAGGAGCATTGAATTTCAATCCATTGAAAGGCGATTGATCCAGATCAACCAGACCCAAATTGCTCCCTTGATTTCCCCAATAGGAACCTTGAATGGAGAACCAATTGTTCAATCGAAAACGAACTCCCGTTTCATAAGAAAGATAAGCGGCCGCAGAAGCATGTGCGTTATTGCTCGAATAACTAACCGTTTCTACCAAGGGCAAGTAGGCCTGAACATGCTGAGTAGCGGCAAAGAGTTTTACTCCCGGCGCCACTGAAGCAAAAAGCAAAACGGGACCTACAGATTTTTCCAGCTTGGCATTCACTTGAATGTGCCAGCTTTCGGCACTCAAATAAGTGAAAGCACTGTCTTGTCGCTGCGTGTTCAAAGCCACATTTTCACGTTGCGTTCTCCCGTAAAAGTGAGCACCAAATTCGCCTCCGATGTACAGTCCGTATCCCTTGTCGTGGGCTTTGTTTCGACCAAGGAAGTACAGGTCGAATCCGCCGCGATTCTGATAACGTCCAGCCGTATCCCAAGGCAAGGCATCGGCCCAAGATTCTTGGCTGTAATTCATGCCAATGGCACCGAAGCGATGGTAAGGCAGTTGCGCCGATACGGGCAAATAAGCCAAACTCAGTATCCACAACAGGAAAATTCTCATTCTTCGAAATTACGGCAAAAGGAATGTGTGCCGCACCTTGCGTACCTTTGCCATATGCAGTTGAATGAACTTCTTGCCATCAGCCCAGTTGACGGACGGTACTGGCGAAACGGGAAGGCTTTGGCCCCCTATTTTTCAGAAGCCGGATTGATTCGATACCGCGTACGCGTTGAAATTGAATACCTCTTGGCCTTGGCGGAAACCCCATTCTCCAGCACCAACTTCTCTTCTCTATTGAATGCCGGAAAAGACTTAAAAGATTGGGCGCAACAGCTTCCAGAGGCCGACATTCTTTCTATCAAAGAGATTGAAAAAACGACCAATCACGATGTCAAAGCCGTAGAATACTTCATCAAAGAAGAGTTGGACAAGCGCGGATTGAGCCCCTTCAAGGAATGGGTTCACTTTGGTCTTACTTCTCAAGACATTAACAATACCGCTATTCCTTGGTCCTACAAGGATGCGATGAACGAGGTAATTCTGCCCGCCTGGAACCAATTGGTTCAAACCTTAAAAGGACAGGCTCAAGAGTGGGCAGATGTACCCCTGTTGGCTCGCACCCACGGTCAAGCCGCCTCGCCAACTCGTTTGGGCAAAGAATGGTATGTGTTTGTGAGCCGTTTGGAAGGTCAATTGCACGGATTGAGTCACCTGCCCTATACAGCCAAGTTTGGCGGCGCCACGGGCAATTTCAATGCTCACCATGTGGCCTATCCCCAAACCGATTGGATCGATTTTGGCAACCGCTTCGTCTCTGAAAAACTAGGGCTACACCGAATGCCGTTTACGACTCAAATTGAGCCCTATGATTTTTTGGCCGCTCACTGCGATGCCTTCAAGCGCTTGCACAACATTCTCATCGATTTTGCGCGCGATGTTTGGACTTACATCTCTGTTGACTACTTCAAACAGAAGATCAAAGCAGGCGAAGTGGGTTCTAGCGCCATGCCCCACAAGGTAAACCCCATTGACTTCGAAAATGCCGAAGGAAACTTGGGCATTGCCAATGCCCTGTTGGAACATCTAGCTGCAAAATTGCCCATTTCCCGTCTGCAACGAGATTTGACTGACAGCACAGTATTGAGAAACCTAGGGGTTCCCTTCGCTCACAGCTTGATTGCCTTGGCTTCTTTGCAAAAAGGATTAGGCAAACTGATTCTCAACGAAGCCGCTCTGCATGCCGATTTGGAAAACAATTGGGCAGTTGTGGCCGAAGCGATTCAAACCATTTTGCGCCGTGAGCAATACCCGAATCCATACGAAGCCTTGAAGGCCTTGACTCGTACCCATGAAAAAATGAATCAAGCTCGCCTTCACGCCTTTATTGACGAATTGGAACTAACACCGGCGGTTAAAATGGAATTAAAGGCCATCAGTCCCTTCAATTATCTTGGAGTCAATGCGAAACTCGAATAAGGCTATAGACATAGCTAAAAAAGTATTTTCTTCCTTGCACAGAATAAAAATAGCATGGAAAAAATGGGCAATGATTGCTGCAGGATTGCTGGTACTTTTTCTTGGCAGTTGGCTCTTATTGCGCAACTCCATTTTAAAATGGGCTTTGACTGATATTCAGGCAAAGTTCAATAGTCGTGATATTGAATTTGCTTATAGTTCAGTGGCCTTCTCAGAATGGCAAACAATAACATTGCGAAATGCCCAAATCCGTGCTAATGACAACAGAGATTCATTGCCTGCAATTGAAGTTTTAGCTGTAGAAGCAGGTATAAGATGGTGGACATTTTGGGACATAGGTTTGCATTCCCTAAAAACAGAAGGACTTAAAATCAACTATTGGAAAGATTCTGCAGGAAATTCTAATCTACCCCTTTGGGATGACCAAATTGAAACAAATTCCGATACCTCTGAACAATCAAATTTAGTTCTGAAGCTGATCTCTAAATTGGACTTCTATCTTGATAAACTTCCGAAAAGTCTATCCATATCAGAAACGGAACTGCACTTGAAAATGAATTCCAAAACATGGGATATTGTTTTGCCAGAATTCGATTTAAAGGGCAATAAATTCAGCGGCAAAGTTCAAGGAAAATACAGCAACCGAAAGAAGGCCCAGTTTCGGTTCTCTGGAACCTTGAATAATCGACAAGTGGATGGAAGTTCTTTGACCATAGAACCCTTTAATGAAGAGTCAAACCTTGTTAAAATCCCAATTTTCTTTGATTCATTGGGATTCTCTAAAGGTTCATTCAGCATAGAATCGATTGAAAAAAATGATCAGCAATTGTTCTTTGAGATCAATTCCAAAATTAAAAGGCCCTTCATTCAAGATGATCGCTTATCAGAATCCTTGATTTACTTGAATGAACTAGAATCTAATTTGCATTTTGAATTGGGCTGCAATGAACTTAAACTGGATAGCCAGTCTTGGGTAATGATGGATAATATAAAATTTCAACCCTTTGCATACATTCATCAAAATGATAAAAAGTATGCCGCGGGATTGCATATGTTCCGCACCTCAGCCCAAAACTTTTTTAAAAGCTTACCCCATGGCCTTTTCAATGACACCAGAAAAATCATAGCTCAAGGTTCACTTGAATATGACTTTTCAATAGAATTGGACGGAAATCGCCCTGACAATTGTCACCTGAGAAGCCGAATGTACCCAAGTTCAGATTTTGCAATTACACATTGGGGCAAACTCAATCCGAGTAAATACAATAAACCTTTTGAATATAGATTCATTGAAAAGGGTGAACTCGTGAAAAAATTCACGGTTGGACCTGAATGGAATGGGTTTTCCAGAATTAACGAAGTATCTCCTAAATTAATT
>JALRLA010000021.1 GCA_023254645.1 Bacteroidia bacterium | reverse complement strand
GAGGTATCGTAGGTACCCAGGCCGCCAAAATGGCTGCTGGCCTAGGCGCTCGCGTGACCATCATGGATTTGAGCATTCCCCGTTTGCGCCAGTTGGACGACATCATGCCTGCCAATGTGGTCACCCAATACAGCAATGAATACAACATTCGCGAAGCCATCAAAACCGCTGACTTGGTCATCGGTGGTGTATTGATCCCTGGAGCCAAAGCGCCCAAATTGATCACCCGCGACATGTTGCCCAGCATGAAGCCTGGTGCCGTATTGGTAGACGTAGCCATCGACCAAGGCGGTTGCTTCGAAACGGCCAAACCCACGACCCATGCCGATCCTGTTTACACGGTAGACGGAGTCATTCACTACTGCGTTGCCAACATGCCTGGTGCCGTTCCCTATACCTCTACTTTGGCCTTGACCAACGCTACTCTCCCCTATGCCATTCAATTGGCGAACAAGGGCTGGAAGAAAGCCTGTTCTGACAACAACGAGTTGAAACTGGGATTGAACGTCATCAACGGCAAAGTGGTATACAAAGGAGTAAGCGAGGCTTTCGGCTTGGACTACACTCCTGTAGATAGCTTTTTGAATTAAGTGCAAATCCTCAATCACCGTGTATATGGAGATCCAGGTGCTGAACCTGTCTACATATTACACGGTGTTTTTGGTATGTTGGACAACTGGCATTTGTTCGCCAGCCAACTGTCCGAGCACAAGCGTGTCATCACCTGTGATGCGCGAAACCACGGCAAGAGTTTTCACGACGCCGACGCCACCTACAGCGCCATGGCCGAAGATTTGTTTCGGCTCATGGACCATTTGGGCGACTCATCGGCTACGGTCATTGGGCATTCCATGGGTGGCAAAACAGCCATGTGGGCCGCCCATTTAGCCCCTGAACGCATCACACACTTGATTGTGGTCGACATAGCCCCCAAAGCCTATATTCCTGGTCACTTGCGCTATTTCGAAGCCTTTAAAAGCATTGATTTCGCCGCTCTCGAATCACGCCGAGAGGCCGACGAAGCCTTCAGCCGTTATGCCCCAGAATTATCTGTTCGTCAGTTCTTACTCAAGAACATGGAGCCTCTGAGCAGCGGTGGCTATAGACTCAAAGTCAATGTTTCGGCTCTTGAAGCCCACTACCCCAGCATCATCGGGGGCTTGGATTTTACTGGCACGTTTGACCAGCCCTGTCTGTTCGTCAAAGGAGGAAAAAGTGCCTACATACAAGCCGATGACGAATCCTACATTCTGCAGCACTTTGCACAAGCCGAATTTTGCAGCGTTGAAGGAGCAGGACACTGGGTACACGCCGAAAATCCGACCGGGTTTTATTCGTGCATTTCGCAATTCTTACATCTCTAATTGCCTATTTTCGCTCAATGCGCAAGGCTTTGTTCCTGCTTTTTTCACTTGCATGGGCTTCTGTTGGATATTCTCAATTCAACGGCAATAACGGAGTATATACTCAACCCCCTTTGGTCACCCTGCAGGTCGGCGGCGGCTATTCGGTTAGCGGTGGTGCCTGGGCCCAACGGTTCCCCTACTTCGCTTCCATGCAGCTAGGCGCGACTTACCAGCCCGTCAGCAATTGGATGTTGGGCGCCGAATACGAGCCCTACCTGGGCAGCACCGTGAATACAACGGGCATCTTTGATGGCATCAACGGTGACTCGGGCGACCTCATTGACATGTTTGGTTTTCCAGCGGTCATTCGCGCCTATCAAAGAGGCTACAGTTTGCGCGCATGGGTAGGTAGATCCATTGATTTCAAAACCAAAGGAACGGCCACTTGGTCCGTTTACGGCCAACTCGGCTTGGGCAGCACGCAGCACTACATTCGGTACCAATTTGATGAGGGACAGGTGCCCCAACTCAGCGGCGACTATCTCGGCGGATACGATCGCCTCTCGGCAGGCTGGCAACTATCCCAGAGACTCGGTATTCAGCATTACAACAACGAAGCCATTAGCTTTCAATTGGCATTGACGGCACACCAAGGCCATACAAAACACATGCGAGCATGGAATTATGCCGCCAATAGCGCCGATCAAGGTCCCAAAACCGATTTGGCCTTTGGACTGCATGGAGCTGTCATCATCCCCATCAAATTAACCGGCTTAAAGGTCGAAAAAGAGCCGGTATACTTCGAATGATCGTTCGGTGGTCATACCAATGGATTAGCGGTTTGCTAGGCCCCATTATTTCTTGGGTTCTGGCCCTTATTTCTTCGAAAGCCAAGGAACGTAGAAAAGGCATTCGCCAGGCAATCAAGGAATTGAACCGTTTACCGGAGCCCCCGGGCAAACGCATCTGGATTCACTGCGCTTCATGGGGGGAGTTCGAGATGGCCTTGCCTCTGGTTGAGGCTCTGAAAAAACGAGAGAAATCCCCTCAATTTGTCTTCAGCTTCTTCTCGCCTTCAGGCTACAACAACGCCCAACTACCTGATGGAACCTACAAAGTGTACTTGTGTGACGACCAGGTTCGGGCCGTTCGTCGATTTCAAAATACCATGAAGGCCGACCTGGCCGTTTGGGTGAAATACGAATTTTGGCTGAATCACTTGGAGGAAATTCACCGAAGAAACACCCCCCTGTGGATTTGGAATGCGAGCTTTAGACCCCATCAATTCCTATTCAAACCCTGGGCAAAGGCTTGGCTTCGTGCTGTCAGCCGTTCAACCGCCATATCCGTCCAATACGAAGAACAAGCCAAGCTGATCAGGCCCTACAACCCAACAGTTTGTGTTCTAGGAGATGCACGGGCCTATCAAACCCTTGAACGCCTCAAAGATGTTCATGTTGATCCATCCTTGCTCGCTTGGGCCCAAAGCCGGCCTTGCATCGTAATTGGAAGCTCATGGCCATCAGAAGAGCAATGGATTCAACAATTTTGGACCGCATTCCCAGACCTCAGCAATGAGTGGAACTGGATCATCGTACCCCATGAAACTCGCCGCCAACCCGCCTTTTCTTGCCCCTTCTTAAGCCTGGGACTTCCCTCTTCAGGCGAAAACAAGTTGTGGGTTGATCAAACGGGGCAATTGAGAGGCCTTTATACAGTGGCGAAGATGGCCATAGTTGGTGGTGGCTTTGGGTCAGGTTTGCATAATGTATATGAACCACTGGCGGCTGGCGCCCCAGTCATGTGCGGCCCAAAAACCGACAAATTCCCTGAGGCCGCGAGGTTTGAAGAACAAGGATTTTTATTGCGTGTCGACGCTCAACAATGGTGCGTTGCCCTCTGCGAATGGATGGTTCAAACTGAAGAGTTGAACCAAAAAGGCGAAAAAGCGAAATCCCATATCCAAGAGAAAGCCCAGTCCTATTCTGAAGAATTGGCAAGGTTCTTAGAGTCAAACTGACAAGTTGTCGCACCTAATGGCCAATTTCTGCCATTCAGATGCCTCTTCGCTCTGATTTTGGCCTTGGCACGAATTTCTCATAAGAGGCCCCGAACAACTTTTCATTCATATGTCAGTAAACGTTAAACCACTGGCCGATCGAGTTCTGATAGAACCCGTTCAGGCCGAGCAGACAACTGCTTCAGGAATCATCATTCCCGACACCGCTAAAGAAAAGCCACAAAAAGGATCTGTGGTGGCTGTAGGAAACGGCAAGCCCGACGAACCTATGACCGTAAAAAATGGCGATTTGGTATTGTACGGAAAGTATGCCGGAACTGAAATCAGCATTGAGGGAAAAGACTATTTGATCATGCGCGAAAGCGACATCTTGGCAATTCTCTAAACCTTAGAAAAGAACAAAAAAATGGCAAAGAAAATTGATTTTAACACCAACGCCCGCGACGGTTTGAAGCGCGGCGTAGACGCTTTGGCCAACGCGGTTAAAGTAACATTAGGCCCCAAAGGCCGCAACGTCGTCATCGATAAGAAATTCGGTGCTCCTCACATCACCAAAGACGGTGTGAGCGTTGCCAAAGAAATTGAATTGGTCGATCCCGTAGAAAACATGGGCGCCCAAATGTTGAAGGAAGTTGCTTCCAAAACCGCCGACATCGCAGGTGACGGAACCACTACCGCTACCGTTTTGGCTCAGGCCATCGTAACGGCTGGTTTAAAAAACGTAGCTGCTGGTGCCAATCCTATGGATTTGAAGCGAGGCATTGAAAAAGCCGTAACTGCTGCCGTAGCCAAATTGAATGAGATGGCCGAAACCGTAGGTGACGCCCATGACAAAATTGAGCAAGTGGCAACCATTTCAGCTAACAACGACTCCACCATTGGATCATTGATTGCCGAAGCCATGAAAAAGGTAGGCAAAGACGGTGTCATCACCGTTGAAGAAGCCAAAGGCACCGAAACCACCGTTGATGTGGTTGAGGGAATGCAATTCGACCGCGGTTATTTGAGTCCTTACTTCGTAACCAATACCGACAAAATGCAAGCCGAGATGGAGAACGCGTTCATCTTGATCTACGACAAAAAAATCAGCAGCATGAAGGACTTGCTGCCTGTTTTGGAGAAAGTCGTTCAGACCGGTAAGCCGTTGTTGATTATTGCTGAAGACATCGATGGTGAAGCCTTGGCAACTTTGGTAGTGAACCGCATTCGTGGAAGCCTCAAGATTGCAGCTGTAAAAGCTCCAGGTTTCGGAGATCGCCGCAAAGAAATGTTGCAAGACATTGCCATTTTGACTGGTGGTACCGTGATCAGCGAAGAGCAAGGCCGTCGATTGGAAGACGCAACAATGGAAGATTTGGGTACGGCTGAAAAGGTAACCATCGACAAAGACAACACAACCGTTGTCAATGGCGCTGGTAGCAAAGAAGCCATTACCGCTCGTGTCAATCAAATCAAAACCCAAATCGAAAACACCACCTCTGATTACGATCGCGAAAAGTTGCAAGAGCGCTTGGCGAAATTGAGCGGTGGTGTAGCTGTATTGTACATCGGTGCTGCAACCGAAGTAGAAATGAAGGAAAAGAAAGACCGCGTAGACGACGCTTTGCACGCTACCCGTGCTGCGGTTGAAGAGGGCATCGTACCAGGTGGTGGAGTAAGCTTCATTCGCGCTATCACCGGTTTGGATGGTGTAGTAGGCTTAAACGAAGATGAAAATACCGGTATCGCTATCGTGCGTCGCGCTTTGGAAGAGCCCTTGCGTCAAATCATTGCCAACGCAGGCGGTGAAGGAAGTATCGTGGTTCAGAAAGTAGCAGAGGGAACCGGAGACTTTGGTTACAATGCCCGCACTGAAGAGTACCAAAATTTAATTTCTGCGGGTGTCATCGACCCCAAGAAAGTTTCTCGTGTGGCTTTGGAAAATGCGGCTTCTATTGGCGGCATGATCTTGACCACCGAGTGTGTGTTGTCAGAAATCAAAGAAGAGGCTCCTGCACACTCTCATGGCCCCGATATGGGTGGCATGGGCGGCATGATGTAAGCCCTTCATTGTTGTTCACTTCAAAAAACCCCGGTCCTGCCGGGGTTTTTTGTTGCCCCCCATTGCCGATTTCCGAGCGTACCTTTGCCCCCATGGCACGCATTCTAGGCATCGATTACGGACTCAAACGAACAGGCTTGGCCGTGACTGATCCTTTGCGCATGTTTGCCCAACCCATAGGCATGGTCGAGACCAGCACTCTATTTGGATGGCTGGAACGCTATTGCCAAGAAAATGAAGTCGATAGCGCTGTCATTGGAATGCCTTTGAATTTGGATGGTTCCGACACGCACAATTCCCAACCCGTTCGGGATTTTGTCACTCAAATGCGGAATCGGTATCCGCAGTGGCAATTGCACCTGATCGACGAGAGAATGAGCAGCCGAGAAGCCAAAGCCAGCATTTTGGCCTCGGGAGCTTCCAAAAGCAAGCGTCGAGAAAAAGGCCTAGTCGATACCGTAAGCGCAGCCCTAATTTTGCAAACCCATTTGAGTCAACTTCCATGATACTTCCGATATACGCCTACGGCACTCCTGTTTTACGCAAAAAAGCCCAAGAAATCGATTCTCAATACCCCGACTTGAACGATCTGTTGGAGAACATGTGGGAGACCATGTACGAATCTGACGGCATTGGTTTGGCCGCTCCCCAAATCGGCTTGAATATTCGATTGTTCGTCATTGACGGGGGCGAAATCGAGGGCATTGAACCAGCAGGCTTCAAGCAGGTGTTCATCAATGCTGAAATATTGGAAGAAACGGGTGCTGAATGGGAATACGAAGAAGGGTGCTTGAGCATTCCCTTCATTCGCGCCAATGTCAAACGCCAAAGCGATGTAACGATTCGCTACCAAGACGAAAACTTCAACACCCATACCCAAACATTTGGAGGCATGGCTGCTCGCATCATTCAACACGAATACGATCACATCGAGGGCATCTTGTTCACCGACCGCATTGCTCCTCTCAAGCGTCAAATGCTGAAAAACAAACTCAAATCCTTGTCTGAGGGGCGTGTAAACGCTCCCTACAAAATGAAGTTTGCCAAGCGCTAACTTGCTGCCATGAAATCTTGGAAATGGTATTGGCTGCTCATCAGGCCCAAGAACTTGGGGCTCACCTTGCTGCTCCAAGCCGTTTTCATGATGGCCAGTTCTCGAGTCAAAGGCAACTCTGAATCGTTCGCTTCTTTGTTTCGCATCGATTGGTCCAACTTTCGCTGGCCTGAGGCCGGTTTGGTGACCCTCTCCTGTTTGCTAACGGCAGCCGCCGGCTATGTAATCAACGACCTCTATGACGTTGAAACCGATCACATCAACCGTCCGAGAAAACGCATCATCGCTCAGCACATCAGCCCAGTATCAGCGAAGCGGTTTTACTATGCATTGAGTGTACTCGGACTGGTATTCGCCTTCATGAGCGGGTGGGGCATGGGGCTTTTAGTCGCAGCCATAGCCCTGTTGTTGCACTATTATTCATCTGACTTAAAGGGAACCCCATGGCAAGGCAATGTATTGATTGCTCTGATGGGCGGCATGGTGGTATATGTGGCATCACGCGGAGTGCATCAGGTTCAAAGTGGATACTTCGCTGAATTCGCATTATTGGCCTTTTGGGCCACCTTGGCTCGCGAGATCACCAAAGACGCTGAAGACGTGGAAGGCGATGCCCATAGTGGTTACCAAACCTTAGCGGTCACCAAGGGTGTAAAATCAGCCAAACGCCGCGCCCAACTTTCGTATTTCTGTTTGCTGGGAAGCATTGTACTTCTTCAATTGTTTGGATTGAAGCTCTCCGGGCTTCACCGAATGTTATTTTTCGGCTATGCCTGGATAGTGGTCATGGGCCTTTGGTTTTATGGGCTCATTCGCCTTACCCAAGCTCAGAGCTCAACCGACTTCAAACAATCGGCTAACCTTCAAAAATGGCTGATGTTGGTGGGCTTGATGTGGGTTTGGTTCCTGCCTTAAAATCTCGGCTTCCAAGCAGCGTAAACCTCACACAATTCTTTGTACCACTCTTCCCCCATTTTTCGAATCAAGGCCGATTTGAGGAATTCGTGTACGGGAATATTCATTTCTGTTCCCGCTTGACAGGCATCGCTGCAAATGTCCCAGTTGTGGTAATTCATAGCGGTATAAGCCCCGTATTTTTTGGCCCGAATGGGATACAAATGGCAACTAATGGGTTTGAGAAAATCGCTTTTACCTGCTGCATGGGCTTCTTCGATGGCGCAAGAGGCTAGACCATTGTCCTTGTATACAACGAACACGCATTCACCCGTTTCTCGGCAGCGAGTCACCGGCTCACTGTCTTCGTCTACTTCTGAAAATGTGTCATGCCCCATGAGCTCCAATCCCTCAGTTGACATGAAGGGTTTGATGCCCTCTAAATTGGCGCTGATGCGATCTATTTCCGCATTTTCTAGGGGTGCTCCAACATCGCCTTCTATGCAACAAATGCCTTTGCACTTATTAATTTGGCAAGCAAACTTTCGTTCGAATACGTCTTCAGACACAAGGGCCTGACCCACTATCACCATGGCTTAAGAGCGCTGTTTGAGGTGTTCTCTCCAGTCAGATTCAACCGATTGAGCCTTGGCCAACACATCGGCTTCCATTTTCGACTTGTATGAGGCGACGCGATTAGCCAACTCGGCATCAGCCGTTGACAAAATCTGCGCGGCCAAAATGCCCGCATTCATGGCACCGTTGATGGCCACTGTGGCTACGGGAACGCCTGGAGGCATTTGAACGATGCTGTACAAACTATCGACACCGCTCATGGTTTTGGATTGAACCGGAACACCGATGACGGGCAAATGCGTAAAGCTGGCAATCATTCCGGGCAAATGGGCGGCTCCACCTGCTCCTGCGATGATGCAAGCGATTCCACGACCCGCTGCCTCTTTAGCATAGGCCATCAAGCGGTCGGGGGTACGGTGGGCCGAAACAATGCTCACTTCGTGAGATACCCCTAACTGTTCAAGGATTTTTGCTGCTTCCTGCATAACGGGCAGGTCGCTGTCGCTTCCCATGATGATTCCTACTTTCATGATGTTGAATTTGATTGCTTGGCTGCAAAGTTCGCCAAAACCGAACAAATGAGGTAGCCGGATAGCAATAGTGGCCCTGCTGCATAGGGTAAAACAAGTAGAGCCAGTACTGAATACGCCAGAAACGCGAAGTGCCAAACACTCGGTTTCCCTTTAAAAGCAATCATTCGGGTCTCCCCTACCATCAAATAGGCTGCGCACAGTGGCATGTACAACCAAACGTAGAACTGATTGAAAAAACCGAGCATGCTGGCTTTCCAGCCTAAAGCGATTAATTCTTGCTCTAGGGCATAAGGCATCAGGGCCCAGGCGGCCAAGGCCAAACCCATCATGGGTGCAGGCACCCCAACAAAACCAGGACCGTCAACCGATTGTACATTGAATCTTGCCAAGCGCCAAGCTGCCGCGAGTGGAATCAATACCCAGACATATTGGTTGATGCAAAATCCACTGCTGCTGCAATATCCCAATTCCAACATGTAGTGCCTCCAAATGAGGCCCGGAACCACACCAAAGCTGACCAAATCAGCCAAGCTGTCCAACTGTTTGCCCATTTCCCCATCAGCTTTCATTAAGCGGGCGACAAAGCCGTCAAAAAAGTCTAACACGGCAGCTGCCCCCATGAAGGACAATGCCATCAAGGGGGCATGGCTATCTCCTGTAGCCAAAGCAGAGATGGCCATTAACCCGCAAAGCAGGTTACCCAAAGTGATGTAATTCGCAATTTGTTTCATGAATACGGCTTACCAGTCTTCCTCCCAATCGTAGGAGTAATCACTGGGCTCTGCATCAATCAAAAATTCCAATCGGAACCCAAAGCCCATTCCGTTTAAAGGAGTACCCAACGCATTGGGAGCCAAATAGGGGGTCAAAGTTCCTTTGTAGTAGTACTGCAAGCTACCTGATCGGTCATTGATATTCAAGGCTTGCTGCATTCCCCCATATACGCTCAATCGTATCTCCTCGACGGGTTCATAGCCCAACGACAGGGATGATGTCCAATAGTTCTGATGGGCGACGACACTGACCATACCGCGAGGGTCGGGATTCAAGATGGAACTTGAAATCGGAGACCAGTGCAACTTATCGGTCAACTGACCCACTCCCACACTGGGACTAATGACCCATTTATCACCCAAATGAAAGTCTGCAAAGCCTTGCAAAGTGGTAATATTCGTACCCATTTTTAGGTTCCCATCTATGCCGCTATAAACAGGCATCGCATACAAGCCTTGCTCAAGGCGAAGACCCAAATGCTTAGCCCTGTAGGCAAAGGCAAATTGATAATATATGGGAGTTGGCACGTTCTCAAAGGGCTTGCTTATGCCCTCAAAATGAGTAGCCATGGCAGAATAATCTGCACCCAAAATCCCGAAGCCCACCGGCTCAAAAATGACCCAAGAAGAAGATTCGCTGTCCTCGCTGTAATCGTATTCGTTGTCGCCGTAATAAGAGGCGTCCAATGTCGTATCAACCTCCAAACCTTCTACTTGTTCACTGTGCAAAAGAGCCAGATGGAACTTCTCAGCCAACAAAGGCAATTGAGCCGAAGTATCGCGAATGTCAAACACATAGGTCTCAGGCTCTTCGTAACCCGTCAAACTCAGAATCTCATCGCGAATGGCCCGACGTTTCGACGGATCATTGGTCGAAATGGCATCCATCTCATCGCGGTAAAACACACCGATAGACAATACCATGCTGTCGCTTTTGAAATAGCGCTGAGAAATGCGATTGACGACGCTGTGGTATTCGAACCATCCGCAGTCCTGTTGCTGAGGTGTAAGGCCAATGTGACAGCGACCAAATTGACCAAAGAACTTAGACTCTGATTCAGCTGACAAAGCCTCCTTCAAGGTTTGGTACATGTGCTCCTCGCGCCATGCGTACTGCTGGGCCAAGTCATCCAACTCTTCCCAACGCTCGTATTGCTTGAGCCATCCCATGGCCTCGGCATAGCCGGCATAATCCGAACCCAACCAGTTGCGCATAGCACCATCAAGGCTGTCGGCATATCGAGTGACCAACTCACTCAAGGTACACTCGTAATCACCATCTCCCTCAAGACCCTGAAGATGAGGCAATTTCTCGGTTCGGTATTCCACCTGACCTTCATCCAAAGCCATAGCACCCATCTGGTGCAGGGACTCCACGAATGACTTCAATTCATCAGGGATTCCGGTCTTCGGCAACAATTCATGGAGTCGAAGCATGGGCAAATCGGTAAAGCGCTCAACGTCTATTCCCACGATTCGAATCTGCTTCTCAGAGGGTATGTCCTTCATCCAATTGCGCATGGCACGGAACATGTCCATATACCGATAGCCCGTCATGCTGCGCAATACAGCCAAGGCCATGGTATCACCATCGCAGATGTAGCGATTCATGTAATGAGCGCGGGCCGGGCTGAGCTCAATCAAGAAGCGATTGAAACCTTTTTGCTCGTACAAGTTTCGCATCATCACGTACTCCAACATGGAATTGAATTTGGAATACGAGTGGTTCTCACCCGTGAATACCAAACGAGCATTTCCAACATGGGAAATGATCAAATCCATTCCTGAGCTTTTCACCGAATCATCAAAACCCATGTCGACCAAGTGAGCCTTGGGGATTACAGGAAGTGAGGCCTGATCTGCACGATTTTCTATGGGCTCTATTTCAAAGCCCGATTCAACCGCTACCGCCGTTGTATCCATTTGCGCCCAAGCCAAGGGGCTAGCCATCAGGGCTATGGCCAAAAATACCTTTCTCATTTTTTTACCTCCTTTTCAAATTCAAAGTCAGGGACTTCTTCTTCTGCCGTAGTGTCGTATGCTACGCTCTCTCCCCCTCCTAAGGGAATCGAATAGCTGGCCGAAACCTGATAGTAGACGCTGTTGTTCACGAAGCCTGTCTCACTGTTGATGAATGTGCCATTGATTTTCCAACGATTGTCTGAGCCGTCCCAATTGTAACCCATCGATCCTTTGATTTGAACTGGACCCAATTGCAATCGAACATCTCCACCCAAGCCGTACAACCAACCGGGATTGACAATAGCGCTAACGCTATTCGCCGTAAAGTCTGGACTGCTAAAACTGGGCAAGGTGATGCGATGATCCACATATCCCATGACCCCCGACAAACCGACCCAAAGACCTCCTTGTCCGCTACGCAAAGGATTTTTGGATTGATAACTGTGCGAAGGACCCAACAGTCGAAACTCCCCACCACTGCTGAACATCCAATATTGAGAGGCAAATTGGGAGGCCTCAGATTGGAAATTGGTGTAACCAAACCCAATGGTCTGGCAAGATTTCTGGCCTTGTGAAATACTCACAGATGCCTGACCACCCCATGAGCTCAATCCAGGCAACTCTTCCAGTCCTCGACTGCTCAGCACCGCATTGAGGGAAGTCAAGCTTTTCAGCATCCCAAAGTTCGTGGCTCCCAAACTCAACAAAACACCGGTAGCATCATCTGATTCCCATTCGGTGTAATCCATGTCATATTCATAATCTTCTTCATCAGAAGATTCATATCCTTCGTCCACCTGAGAATCGATGATATCACCGTCAAATAGGATGAGCGAATCTGCTTCTGGAAGGTAAATTCCCCACTGCTGAACAGCAGGGTTTTCTTTGGGCAAAGTCAAAGCAAACCAACGCTGGGCAGGCCAGGCTGACTCTTGGTCAAAGCTATCAGCGTAGGCCTTTGCCATTTGGGGTTTGGCCTCTGTGGTATCGTATTTCGCCAACAGCTTGCGCTCGTAGATTTGCAGTTCAGGCTCATCAAACAAATTCATTCTCACGACGGGCAGTTTTTCGTCCAACGCACGGTCCATCAATGAGTGAAAATCTGTTTTTTCGGCTTTGGCACGAACCTCTTGACCCAGGGCCCAAGGCCATTCACCGGCTACAACGACTTGATCTCCTAGTGCGCGGCGATCTTTGATGTGCTGCCAAATGTGCATTTGCCAATCGATGTTCACCATAGGCTCTTCGCAATCTGCACTTTCAAATTTGACGCTGCGCATCAGTCGCTCCAGTTCCAAGCTATCCATTTTGACGTAAGACGCGTAGGGTCTTCCTCTCTTCGGATAATACTCCAAAAAGGCCCTCAAGGTACTCTCCATGCTAAATTCCGGATCGGGCTCTTCCATTTCGTAGTCGCTGTAATCAGCATCTTCCTCTTCCATGCGCATCTCGTACTGCGCATACTTCAATTTCTCTTCGAGCACTCTATTCACGGCTTTGAAAGCTTCATGGTGGGCTCTCCATTCCCAATCGCAACTTTCATCGCTGTCGATGATTTGCACAAAAACAGGAGCCAAGGCTTGCCACCACCATTGCCTCAACATGGGGTAAACCCGAACGTGACCCGATGTATCAAATTGGCGAATGCATTTGGCCAATTCTACCGTCATATCAGGAGCCGTTGAGGAAGGCAGCATTTTCAAGCGAGCCATATCTACAGAATCACCTGTTTCCAAATAGCGATTGATTAACCAAGTATTGCTCGGCTGCAGGGGTACAAATAAGGCAATATTGCGAGGGCTCTCCAAGGCTTTGTTGGCCATAATAGCCGAGACGGCGTGCAACTTCAACCAGCGCTGTGGGGGTCGGAAATAAGGGTGCACCTGAGGAAACCAAATGGCCCCAGATTCCCAATTCAAATTTGTCGTACCCTTCATATTGGAAGGGTCTGACAGGGCAAAATAGGCGGAGAATGGATCCAACTCCATCGAATCGGAAGGTTCAAAGTCTCTAACCTCGACATCCTCCATGACCAACGACTCTTCGGCGACTTGGCCCTGCACAAATCCCCAACTGACAAAAGCCAGTAGACCCAGAGCCCAATTTTTATAATTCTTATTCATATTCAAATGCTCCATTCACAGCGAAACCCAATTGGTTGTTATAAGTTAAACGATATTAAGAACCTGTTCTTTTATCTGTTCCAATTTTTCCTTCATGGCCACAACGGCTTGCTGCATGGGAAAGTGATTGCTTTTCACTCCCATGGTATTCATCTCACGTCCCATCTCTTGGGCAATGAAATTCAACTTTCGGCCCTTAGGCTCGCTTTTTAAGCAAGCTTGGAAATAATCCAAATGCTGACTCAAACGCTGCTTTTCCTCCGCGATATCCCACTTATCGAGATAGACCAACAGTTCTTGCTCAAAACGGGCATCGTCTACACCATTCTGCTTAATGTGTTCGTGCAAATTGTGGTATACCCGTTCCCGCAACCCCTCTTTCCGAGGAGCTTCTTCACTTTCTACAGTTTGCAGATCTTTCGATATGGAAGAAATCAACTGTGCCAATTTTTGACCGGTGGCGGCCCCTTCAGAACGACGAAAATCATCCAAGGCATCGGCGGCTTGAATCAAGCATTCTTGGACCATGCCCGCCAGGGAATCATCGGCCTCTTTTTCACCTTGTTTGAGCACATCAGGATAGCGGATGACTTCTTTCAAGGGGTCTTGCAAGGGAGCACCCACAGCTGAACCCAAATCTTGCATCACCTTCAAGTATTGCTGAGCCAAAATAAGATTGGCTTCCAGACCTTGAGATTCCCCAAGTTCCCTTTGTTCCAATTTGAT
>JALRLA010000015.1 GCA_023254645.1 Bacteroidia bacterium | reverse complement strand
GGAACCATGGGTGGAGATGCCATTGCTGCTTTGTTGAGGGGTGAACAATCTCCATCCGGCCACCTGACCATGACCTTCCCCCGCAACGAGGGCCAAATTCCCATTTATTACAACCACCGCAACACAGGACGCCCCTTTGATGCCCAGCAGAAGTATACCAGCAAGTATTTGGATATACCCAATACGCCTTTGTACGCCTTCGGTCACGGTTTGAGCTATGCCGATTATTCCTTGTCCAATTTGGTTTGCGAGCGAGTAGGTTCAGAACTTCATGTGTCTTATGATTTAACACGCTCTTACGAAGGCTATGGAGGCCCAGCTTCTCAAGTGACACAGCTGTACTTGCACGACGTCAGTTCGAACATGACCCGACCCGTGTTGGAGCTCAAAGGTTTTGACAAGCGCGACCTAATGCCCGGTCAAACACAGACCATACATTTGGTGGTGCCCCGCAATGAATGGGGCTATCTCAACGGCGATCGCCACTGGGTGATGGAGCCCGGTGAGTTCGAAGTTTCTGTCGGTTTCTCCTCCGATCAACGGCCTTTGCAGACTACACTAGTCCTGGACTAATTGCGTATCCAATAGCGGCCAGCAGAAGCAGGCAGGACCGCGCTTTGAATGGGTATCGCGTTTTGGCGGTTTACCCGTTCCATGTATAAGTTCTCTTGGAGGGCAAAATCATTGCTCCAAGTTGAGGTCATGGCCCTTGTTTTGGACTTGCTTTCTCCCAGACTCAGGGGCGCAGAACATCCGTGAATGTGCAAACGAATCTGCGAATAGGGCAGATCCCAGACACCTGAGACTTGCAGGGATAATTCTCCCGTATGGGGATCGAATCGGCAGCTCAAATGAGCCGCTTTGGCCGCCAAAGAGTCGTTGTCGGCATGCAGGACATACTCGCTAACAGTAGAGCCTCCCCAATACAAATGCAAGGACAGGGTATCGGAATGATCGGCGTGATTGCGGTAGTGTTGAGATTCATGCTCGGGAATCATGCTTCCTGCTTTGACAAAGACGGGCAAGGCATGCAGGGGGGCTTCAACCCGATGCTCGCCAGGAGCAAAGGCCTGGTCATCCCACAAGCGATACCACAGGTCTTGACCCTGGTATTCCGGCAGCCATACCTCTGACAATCGCTGGGTGCTTTTGCAGGGGGCAACCAATATCGAAGGCCCAAACAGAAACTCTTCTTGGTAGCGGGAATCGTAGCATCTTGCATCGCGTCCCCAATGCAGGGCCAGGCTTTGGTTGATGGGCCAACCGGTTTGGCTCATTTCGTAAAAGGCCGACTGCAAATAAGGCATCAATTGGTACCTCAAGCGCAGGTAATGGCGGTTCATGACCTCGTACTCTTCCCCGTAGGTCCAAGGGTCATTGTGCAGTT
>JALRLA010000374.1 GCA_023254645.1 Bacteroidia bacterium | reverse complement strand
ACAATAACATTTGAAGTCATAGGGGAAATGAGCGATTTGAAATTTACGTTGTGTGATTATCAGACAAAAGAGAAGCTCTTTGAGCTAGACCATATTTCTGGAGCGCCTGAAAACCAAGTTTTGGTTTCATTTGATCCAAGTGACTATAATCAAGAGACGTATGAAAATATTCCTGAATGTATAACGCTTCGCGACAAAAAGGGCTCAATCCTTAAGCGTTATCCATTCGAATGGGTGGAGAGGCTCGAAAATAATGATGTGGAAATTGTGTTTGAGAACAAAGGAAAAATTATATACTCAAGAATTTTTCATACCGATGAAATTGTAACCAATGGGTGATAAAAAGACTTGAATTGTACCAGAATGGGTAGTCGTCAGTTGCCAATGGTTACCTTCGCCCCATGATCCTCACCCTTGATATAGGCAATACGCGAAGCAAGTTTGCGGTGTTTGACGAGCAGGGTACTATTCAAGCGCAGGGTATAATCGAAGAGATCTCCGACCAAGAAACGGTCGAGGCGATTGCTGCCTGCCGAATAGGCGTTTTTACTTGCGTGCGGGCAGAGACGCCAGACCTGAGCGGTTTTGGTTGTGAGATGATCGAGCTATCGGCCCCGGCTTGGATGGAAAAGGGATACTCGAATTCGAGCCAGAAAGACGCGTTGTGGTTGGATTTTGAGACTCCAGAACAATTAGGAGCTGATCGATTGGCCGCCGCTTTGGGGGCGGTGAATAAATATGCCAAGGCAGATGAGTGGTTGGTGATTGATGCCGGCACTTGTGTGACGTATGAGTGGTTGCGCCGCTTGGAAAGCGGCGCAACCCAATACTATGGCGGTAGCATTTCGCCGGGGCTGCAAATGCGGTACAAGGCGATGCACCAGTTTACGGGTTTACTGCCCCTGTTGAGCCACGAAGGCTTGCCGCTGCCCTTTTTTCAGAGCCAAGAACAGGACCTTCAAGCGGGACGCAACACGCACGAGGCGATGGGACAAGGCGCACAGGCCGGTTTGGTCTTTGAAGCGGAGGGGTACATCGAGCGCTTCCGAGCCCAATCGCCGAATGGAGCGGTAATCCTGACGGGCGGAGATGCGACCTTCTTGGCGGAGCGCCTGAAAACCGAGATATTTGTGGAACCGTTGCTGACTCATTATGGGTTATGGGCAGCGGCAATTCGACATGCGACTCATCAATAAGGTATTGCTCTTCACAGCGGCTATGGCTGTTTCATCCTCCCTAAAAGCACAAGGGGGAAGCGGTCAGAACTTTACGCAAAGTCCGTATTCGAATTTCGGAGTGGGCGAATGGACGGGCATGAATTTTACCCAAGCAGGCGCCAATATGCACACTTTTTCGGGAGCGTATTCGCACAGTTTGACCAACCCCGCTACCCTGGGCAACCTGCGCTACGCGGCCTTTAACATGGGTTTGGCTTACCGCGGTGGGGATGTGCAAACCGAAGCGGGTGAGCGCCAGACTTTCAACGGCGGAGGCATGCAATACTTGAGCTTGGGTTATCCGACCTGGACGTACGACAAGCGCATCAAGTTGGAAGACAGCGCGGGTAAGAAGACCTACAAGTCAACGCCCTACGGCATTTTGTCGGCCATCAGTTTGAGCCCTCTGACCACGGTCGGCTATCGCTACGCCTTCGAAAACAACGAACCGTTTTTGAACCGCACGACCCATACGGGTAGCGGTGGCTTGAATAACCTTCAATGGAGTCATGCGGGCCGGTTGGGCAAAAATTGGAACCTGGGCTACAGCGTGGGTCGAATATTTGGTCAGCTGCGCGATAATTCCTTGTTCACGGTTCCTGACAGCTTCGATTTGGGCGCGATTCAAGATACGCGCAGTGTCATTGTCAAGGGCATGCAGCAGCAAGTGGGCTTTTTGCTTCAGGGCACATTGGACTCGAACACGCACTCATTGGGCGCCTCCTATACCTGGTACTCGAACGTGAATGCTGAGCGCAGCCGTTTGACCCGCAGTTATGACCTTTCCAGCTCCGGCGGATTGATCTTGCGCGATACCATATTGAGTAGTGTAGACCAAAACGGCACGGTTACGATTCCGGCCAGTTTTGGCGTCGGATACCAATTCCAATACCGCCGCAAATGGTCTTTGGCCTTGGATTACCGCTACAGCGATTGGGGAGGTTTTCAAGCCTTCTTTGATCCGGCCACCAAATACGCGGTTCGCCAAGACTATGGTTTGACCTTTACCCTAAACCCTTCAGATGAAAAAGCTCGCAACGAGCGCAAAATGCCGGTTCCGGTTCGCTTGGGTGGGGTCTGGTCTGAAACTCAGCAAGTGTTTACTTCGGGGGGTCAGGAAGTGCAAATTGGTGAATTTAAGGCATTTGTGGGCTTTGGTATACCCATGATTCGCCGTTACTACGACAACTCGGTGATCACTTCGGTCTTGCATGTGCAAGCCCAGTATTTGCAACGCGGTTCACTGCAAACGGGTTTGGCCCAAGAGCGCTACTTCCAGTTGAATCTTGGGTTCCAATTGGGCGACAAGTGGTTCCAACGCCGCAAATTTGATTAAACATGGTTAGGCTCTGGACGTTGGCCATAGCGACACTGATGACCTTGGGTGCTTGCACCACAGGCGACGGCTCTTACGGTCGAAAGCGTCAAAAAAAAGACTCTTCCTTGAGCCGGGAATATGCCGAGCGAATCACTATTGATTTTACCGACAGTGGGTTTCTTAGGGCTAGAGTTTACAGCCCCCAAATGATGGCTGTCAAAGACCCTAAAGAACCTTACATGCTGCTTCCAAAGGGCCTGAAAGTTGACTTCATTGATACTCGAGGCCAAATTGAGTCCTACATGACCGCTGAATGGGGTGTTTCTTACAAGAATAAGAAGCGCATCGTTGTGCGTCGAAACGTAGAAATTTTGAACATCAAAGGTGAAACGTTGAACACAGAAGAATTGATTTGGAATCAAGAAACCGGAAAAATTCGATCGGATAAATTTGTAACCATAAAAACTCCAGACCAGATCATTACAGGAGATGGCATGGTTAGCAATGAATCTTTCACCGATTGGGAAATTCTCAATGTAAAAGGTACCATAAACAGACCCTATGATTCAACATCACGTTCTCGCACTCTTGTGCCTGGTCGCGGCCGCTATTAGCGGTGTCGAGGCTTTGGTGCAGTATCAAGTTGGGGGCCTCAGTGCCCAATTTGGCCTAATGCTCCTCCTGTTTGGCGGCTCGATTTGGCTCTATTTACGCACCAGCCGTATTCGCCGAGAAAAGATGCGGCAGGGCAAGCGTTGAGGCTGAGTCTTTTTAAGGAAGATTGGGCTTTGTAGGGCAGGGCCAAGCGCTGAGTTTACATTTGATTATTGGGCTTGTGTAAGAGAAAGCCATAAAAAAAGCCCCGTCGCAAGACGGGGCTTTTTTGTGGAGTAGATTCAATTTTACTTGAACAGAGTCAAAGGCAAGAACGCATCCAACTGATCCATAGGAACGTTGTCTTTGTTGGTGTTTACCTCAGACTGTGGGAACAAGAAACGAGCAGGGATGCTGCTGCCAATGTTGGCAGGAACACCTTGGGCGTTTTTCATGCGGCGAACGTCTGTGAATCCTTCGATGTGGCCATACATGCTGATGTACTTCTCTGTAGCCAATTCTTTGGCCAGATCAGCGGGAGTGGCAAAATCAGATGCGGTGTAAGCATCGAAAGTACCACCGTACATATTGGCGTTGTAGGCACGAACGTTGTTCAAGCAAGTCAAAGCAGTTGCTGCATCGCCTCCGCGAATGGCGCACTCGGCCAAAATCATCTGGTTTTCTACATAACCCACCAACGAGTAGTTGGCATTGGGGTTGAAGACACCATCATAGAAGTTGGGATCCAAAGCGCTGTAAGCGAAGTTTCCGTCATAGAAGTAAGCAGCGCGGCGACCGCTTTCGTCGGTCTTGGCATTGCTGTGAGCATCGATAACAGAAACGATGTAAGCACCATCGCAGCTCATGTAACCACCACGGTTCCAATCCAGGAAGTCGTAGTACAAGTTCCATGCACCAGGAGCGTAAGTGCTGTGATCAGCTGCCAAGTCTTGACCTTCAGCCACACCGTTGGCAGCCGCTGCAGCAGCGCCAGCGTAATCGCCTTGGCGCAAACGAGCGCGGGCAATCAAGGTAGAAGCAACTTGACCCCAGTCATGACCACCGGCATAGCCAGCTGAGTACGAAGACTTACCAGAAACGTAAGGAAGAACCTCAGTCAACAGGTCGATGCAGTAGTTGTGAACACTGTTCATGTCATCGTATTTAGGAGTAGTGAT
>JALRLA010000358.1 GCA_023254645.1 Bacteroidia bacterium | reverse complement strand
TCCTGGAATGGCAAAATGGTTGGGATTGGGAATGTCGATTCCTTCCAGTCGCCACAATATGCCTTGAGGGCTATTGCCGCGCACAACAATGTCATTTCGTGAATCATCGGCGCCTTGAACACCTGCAAAATTGCTAGCCATGCGCGCTGGGTCACCTCGAGAACCGGCAAATCGATCGGTTTCTTCGACGGTAAAGGCTCGGGCGCTGATTAGCGCCATTTCGTTTTGGGCGTCGCCGCTATTGCGCTTGACTTTGATTTCAATGGCCTCGACAAGCTCGGCTGAAGAGTTCAACTCCAGTTGGAGCACCATCTCTTTTCCCGCCGTCAATATCAGGCCTTGGGCCAAGTACAAGTCATAGCCAGGAGCAGAAACTTGAAGCGAATAACGCCCCACTGCCGCTTCGGCGAAACGGAAATTCCCGTCGCTGCCCGAGCTGATTCTTTGAATGTCTTCGCTACCTTCTGCGCTCAGCAAAAGGTCGGCTTGGCCAATGGGCCTCTGGGTCTCTCGATCCAACAGCGTTCCACGCACGGTTTGGGTTTGGGCCAGCAGAGAACTCGATACGGCAGCCAAAAAAAGCAATAAAGCACAAACGCGCTTGATGAAAAAGCGATTCATAATCAAATTGTTGGGAGGAAAAGGAGGGCAAAAAACCGCATTTCGTGTAAGTTTTGGCTTTCGAAACTAAACAAATTAAAAAAATTTTTGAATTTGCGGCTGCCCCTGTGTTTACTGAGGTTTACGGCTCGTAAGATACGAAATTTTCTTACACAAAAGGAAAGTTTTTTCGAAAACCGTGAACCATTCTTCTTCAGGTGTGTTCTTTCTCAAACCAATTAACAATCATATGATTAACACATTACTTTCTGCTGAAGCCTCTAGCACTGCGTTGGAGCTTCTCACGGGTTCGGGGTTGGCATCGTACACGGCCTTCACCTTCTTCGTAGGCACAATGGCCATGATGGCTGCCTGTGTCTTTTTCTTCTTTGAAATGCGCAACGTAAACGAGCAATGGAGAACTTCCATGTTGGTTTCGGGTTTGATTACCTTCATTGCGGCAGTTCACTACTACTACATGCGTGGGTTCTACATGGATTACCAAGAGTCTCCCACTTTCTTCCGTTATGTGGACTGGTTGTTGACCGTTCCCTTGATGTGCGTAGAGTTCTATTTGATCACAAAGAAGGCCGGTGCTAAAATCGGTTTGCTTTGGAAATTGATTTTGGCCTCTGTTATCATGTTGGTGACTGGATACTTCGGTGAAGCCGTTGATCGCGGAAACAGCGTAATGTGGGGTGTATTGTCAGGCGCCGCCTACTTCTACATCGCCTACTTGGTATGGTTCGGTGAAGTGGCTCAATTGGCTGCTAATGCCGGTCCTGCTGTTGCTAAGGCTACCAAGACTTTGGCTTGGTTTGTTTTGGTCGGATGGGCTATCTACCCCTTGGGTTACATCATCGGTACTCCCGGCGGATTGTTCGGAGCCTTCGGTTCTGACATGAACAATCCCATGATGGATGTCGTTTATAACATCGGTGACGCCGTAAACAAAATTGGCTTTGGCTTGGTGATTTACGCCTTGACTCAAAGCAGCAAAGACTAACAACAGCAAATTGGTTGGTTGTTGTTAGTGTTACAACGAAAAAGGGTCGGTTTTGCCGGCCCTTTTTTTATTGGTTACTGATGGCTTGACCTTGTTG
>JALRLA010000188.1 GCA_023254645.1 Bacteroidia bacterium | reverse complement strand
CCTATTCATCGACGAGTATTTGGCATAGCATTTGATGCAAAAGAGTCGATTCATCATGAAACACTGGCTTCTATTTGCAACCGTTTTGCTGGGCATTTGCTCAACAGCCCACGCGCAAAAGCATGTCGATGCCAATGCCTTCACCCAACAACCGGCTGAATACAACAACCAAGTGGTCAAAATCTCTAACATCATTTTGATCAAACCCTCTTCGCAGGATGAATTGTATACGATTCAGTTTCGCGAATGCCCAAGAGGCTACACTCCTATCGCGATTCAGTTCCCCGACCTGGGATACCGAGGCCGTTTCATGATTCACCAAAATTTGGCTGGTACGTTCGTAGAGAACCAACACATCATCGCAGATGTGGTCATTGAGGTCAATCTCAACGGTCCGTCCATGTTTTCGGTGGTAACCTACGTGGAACCGTATCGCTAAGCCTTAAGTTTCCTGCCGTTTCATTCATGAGCCATAGGCCGGCTCCCATCGAACTCAACCCTGAGTTCTTTGAAAAGGACCTATCTTCGTAGCACATGAAAAAATTGGGAATTCTAGCCGCTTTGGCCCTTTTCAGCCAAGTTGCATTTGGGCAACTTCAACTTTCATTCATCAGCATCGATCAAAATGCGGTATCCACGGTTCCGCGTTACGCTCTTGATTTCCCCTTCATTAAAAATTTGCACAAAGGCGGAATGCACGCCGGCTTTAGCATTCGCAACCAAGGCATCATTTACGACGAGGCCAGCAGTGGCGATCGCATCAAGTTTCGCGCTTATTCCTTGAGTCCTGAAATTAAAACCCGACAAAAATTCGGATCAGTGGCTGTAGAAATTGGCGCTGGCATGGATTGGTTTTTTCACTACAAGCAAAAGCGTTTTGTAGGAGGTGAGCGCAGCAACAAAACCACTGATTTCTCTGAGTGGATCCCCAATCCTGGTGTGAGCAATGTAAATCGAGTCAATCAATTCAACCCCTACGCCCGTTTTGCCATTGGCAAGAATTCAGGACCCGGTTTGTACGTTGAGTACTATTTTCTCAAAGATTTCTTGAATGCTGATTACAGCCATACCGATGCCTCGGGAATGGAAGTAAAGCCCTATGGCGGCTTTTCCACTCAGCGCATGAACATTGGCATTTGGTTAGCCCTCTAACATGGAAGCCAGTTCAGCCTCTGACCTGGCCTTTGAATGGGTAGAACACACCCGCAAGAGTTTGTTCTTAACCGGTGAAGCCGGAACGGGCAAAACCACTTTCCTTAAAAAAATCGTCCGAGAGACGCACAAAAAAACGGTGGTGGTCGCACCCACCGGAGTGGCAGCCATCAATGCTGGGGGCAGCACCATTCACAGCCTATTCGGGTTGCCTACTCGAATGTTTGTCCCAACCTACGATCCTGTTGACCCCAATGAGGCCCAAAACATCCCCATGATGCAAGGGCATTTTCATTATTCCAAAGCCAAGTTGGAATTGCTGCAGAATCTGGAGCTCTTAATCATCGATGAGATCTCCATGGTTCGCTGTGACTTACTGGATGCCATCGATTTGGCCTTGAAAAGCGCTCGTCGAACTCAACTCCCCTTTGGCGGCGTCCAACTGCTCATGATCGGCGACCTGTTTCAATTGCCTCCAGTGGTGCGCCAGCAAGAAGGCGTTTTGCTCAACCAGCACTACCCCAGCCCTTACTTCTTTTCAGCCAAGTCTTATGCCGAGCTGGAGGCTGCCGTGATGGAATTGACCGAAATTCATCGCCAGCGAGACCGCTCCTTCATACAATTGTTGAACAACGTGCGTCATGCCCAACTAGACTACGACGATTTCGAGTTCTTAAATACCAAGCTTCAACCTGATTTCGAACCCGACTCCGACGGATGGATCACCCTGTGCAGCCATAATGCATCAGCCCAGTCAATCAACCAGCGCAAATTAGAAGAATTGAATAGTCACTTGTACCGGCATCGCGCCGATATCAAAGGGAATTTTGTAGAAAGCCAGTATCCGACCGAAGTAGAACTCGAGCTGAAAGTGGGAGCTCAAGTCATGTTCATCAAGAACGACAGCAGCGGTGAAGGCCGATACTACAACGGCAAATTGGGCATTATCGACCGATTCGAGACCGAAAAGATAGCCGTTCGATTCCCTGAAAACGGGCGAATCATTGAGGTTGAGCGCGAAAAATGGCAAAACCTCAAATACGAATACGACGCAAGCCAGGACAGTGTCAACCAAAGTGAATTGGGCTCGTTTGAACAATTCCCCTTGCGCTTGGCCTGGGCCATCACTATACACAAAAGCCAAGGCCTTACTCTGGAAAAGGTTGTCATTGATGCTGGTCGCAGTTTTGCTCCCGGTCAAGTCTACGTAGCCTTGAGTCGTTGCACCAGCTTTGATGGCATTGTATTAAAAACGGCCATTCAAGGTCGAAACCTCATGGTCGATGAGCGCTGCCTGGCTTTTTTGGAGAACAAAAGCAAATCGGCCTCCATGATCCGGGACATTCAAAAGGCGAAGCAGGAATACGCCTTGGAGCGACTCAAGAAACACTACGACACCATTGGGCTTAGGGACCATCTAGCCAGCCTATTGCAAAAAGCACACAAACCTGGACGCAGCACGGCCAAAAAAGCAGGAAAATCCTACCCGGTTGAATGGACCCAACACCTGCAAAAAGGAATCATTCAC
>JALRLA010000056.1 GCA_023254645.1 Bacteroidia bacterium | reverse complement strand
GAAGTAAATCAACTGGCCAATGGGCATTCCCGTGTAAACGCGAACGGGCTTTTTGACCGAAATCTCCAAGGTCCAGTTTCCGCAGAAACCGACATCGCCTTTACCTGCCGTAGCGTGAATATCAATACCCAATCGACCGGTAGAACTCTTTCCTTCCAAGAAGGGCACGTGAGCATGAGTCTCGGTATACTCCAGGGTTACTCCCAAATAGAACTGATCGGGCATCAGCACAAACCCTTCTTCAGGAATCTCGAAATGCTCGATGGTGTTGTGCTTTTTGGCGTCCAACTCGGCATCGACATACAAGGCCAAATGAGGCCCCAAGTGCACATCGTAGCTATTGCTACCCAATGCGGCACGATCATAAGGCTCAATGACGATCGTTTTTTTCTCGATTTCTTCCAGGATGCGCTTGTCAGACAGGATCATGCCGGCAAATATACACGCTTAATTAAAACTGGAGAGGTCGCCAAATTTCTTGATGTAGGTCACGCTGGGAAGGAACAGAAAGGTATTGGCCGCCCCCAATGTATTTGTATACTGGCCCCCGTCTGAATAATGATACTCATACGTTTTCTTTTCGCCAGAGAGAGAAAGAAACGATAACCCAAAGGCCCAACTGCGCGTATTCGAACTGGTACCAATGATGCGAAACTGCAAGCTTCCAAACAAAATTTGCTGCTTGGTTTCAAAGGATTCTTGAGACTCTTTCACTTGATAGAAACCAGAAATAGGATTGCCGCTCTGATCCAACAGGGGAAGGCGCTCTCCATTGGCATCATACAACCATGTTGAAGCTGAGTAGGTCAGTGACAAAGGCGCTTGATTGTACCAAACCTCGCCCACCAAATAAATGTTTGGAGAAATGCTGTACATGCCGCCACCGTTGACCACAAATGAATTGGTTTCGGTCATATTGCTTGACAAATAACCCAAGCTCAGGCTAGCATTATTGCGTGTAGATCCGTAGGTCAAACTGCCGTAAGCAATATTGAAGCGAATGCCATCTTCGCTGGGTATAAACATGCTGGAAGCGGCCAAGTCGCCCAAGCCGACGCGAACATTATCGGAGAGCGCTGTACTCGTTTTGGGTGTTATGTATGCGATAAAGGGCAAAGCGTAACCCATACCCAGAGAGGTATTTTCGGTAATTCCGATTTGCACATCGTTAGCAACAATATTGTAGTTTTGGTAATAAAAACCACCTTTGGGTACCGGGTAAGCCGAAGGCGCAAAGGCATAGCGAGAAGCATGGTGATTGATGGCTTTCTGCAATTGCTCATCAACTTGAACAGAATCAATCTGCGCTTCAGAATTCCCCAATAGGAAACAGGCAACCAAAAACAACATGACGTTTTTCATTACTCAAAGTTGCTCAATTTATATGGTAAATAGCTGATTAATATTTTTCTACCTACAGGGTCATTCTCGGCTCCACCGCCAAAGTTTGATTTGCCCGTCGTCACCTGCCGTAATGAATCGACGATCGTCTAGCCATTGGGCATAATTGACGCTGCGAGAATGGGCATCTTTCGATTTGCTAGCATCCATAACCTTGAGCAGTTCAAAATCGCTGGCCTTCCAAATTTTAAAGCTGCGATCCCGAGAAGCAGAGAGCAAGAACTCCCCATCATGGCTCAGGGAAAGGGCGTAAATCGCATTCATGTGCGCCGGAACCGATTGCTTCACTTTCCAGTCATCTTGCTCTTTTTTCCAAGCCCGAATCTGGGCATCTTTGCCCGCCGTAATCAGGGTTTCAGCCGATACGATTAGGCTGTAAATGGTTTCATTCGACCCGTCCGTATAAGAGATCCAGTCATGACCCCTGCGTTCAAAGATTTGACCTTGCGCTCCTGAAAGCATCAGCTGACCTTCCGAACCAAACATACCCCGCAGCGAACCTCCATGAACCTGAGTATGACTCCAGTCTTGGAAATTCTCCGACTCCCAATAGCGGCCTTTTTGGTCGATGGCACCGAGAATTCCACGGCTGTAAGCAACCTTGTATAGGGGGCAATCGAGCTTCAACAGAAGCCGAATGGGTTCACCGTGTGTGTAGTGAAATAGGGATCCGCCGAGGGTGGAAAGAAATACGCCGGAGTCAGTGGCGCACAAGCCGAATATGGCATCAGGGGCTTTGGCCAGCGCTGAACCCTCTCCCGTTTTCATGTTCCATTGAACCAAATACCCGTCTGAACCGCCGCTGTATACGCCGTCCCAAGCATAGACCGGGCCTTTGTGTCCTTTGAACGATTGGATATGCGATATCTTTGCCCCCATGGCGCTTGTTGCAACTAACACAGAAGAAAACGGAACGGTTTGGGCCTTATGGCGAATCGACGAGACTTCTGAGCAGTTATTGCAAACATACTGCGAAACCCATGGGCCTCTACCTGAGGCCTTGGCTCAAAAAAAAGACCAAGTGCTGGCCCAAAGTTTGGCCGCGCGCGTGGCGCTGGCGGCCGGCACCGACA
>JALRLA010000413.1 GCA_023254645.1 Bacteroidia bacterium | reverse complement strand
CGCTCTTCCGATCTAAAACCGGTCATGCGGTACTGCTGGTGCTCACCGTGTTTGAAGCCATCAATGCCGTGGCGTTCGTGGTATTTGCTCGACCCCTGGCACGTCTGTATTCGGTAGAAGAACCCGTGATGCCTTACATATTGCCCTTATTGATGTTGGCGGCCATTTTTCAGTTGGCCGATGGCATCCAAGCCGGCGGCATGAATTTGCTTCGCGGCATCAAAGATGTGCGCTGGTCAGGCGCCATCTCCGTTTTGAGTTATTGGGTGGTAAGCTTGCCCTTGTCATACGGCTTGGGTATTTATTTGGACTGGGGAGTCAGCGGGATTTGGCTCGGATTCACCGTCGGATTGTTCGTGGCTGCCCTGCTTTCTGTACGCCGTTTTTATTTGCAATTGAATCGTCTGACCTTTGAGGTTTAAGATGAAACGAATCTTCATAGCTGCGGTCATGCTGGTTAGCGGGACCGCTCTTGTTGCCCAATCCAATTCCAAGGCCCAATACAAGTGGGACAACCAACTAACGGCCTTCACTGCTCCGACTTGGAACCACCGATTGTTGACAGGTGTCACCCCGGCTCCTCGACAAGCCTTGTATACGGAGGCGAGCCTGCGCGATTCTTTTTCTCAGTGCGATCAAACGATGCGCAGCAGCAACTTGGGATTGCGCATGACCAAAAAGAAAAGCAGTTACCAGGCCTTCAGTTTGGGATTGTCCTTCTCTAGATTTGGTTTTGAACGCCTGTATGAGGGTGAGATTTTTGGCTATGAGGTACACCCCGACGTGGGCATTTACGAGAGCTTGGTTCAAGGTCCTCAAACCTCTGTCATCTATCAGCATCGAAGCTCTTATTTGGAGATTCAGGCTGATTGGCACCGGCGCATTGATGGGCCTTCCTTCCATTTGGATAAGGCCAGTTTGTGGGCATTTGGCGGTGTAGCGCCCATGGTGCTTTTGCAGCATGCCCAGCACATCGAAACGGTGGGCTTTGCCATGAAAACAGGGTCTGAATTTGTGGTCGATGAACTGCAAATGCAATTGGGTGCTGATGATACGCCCTACTACATTCGTGCGAAGACATCTGAAATCAACTTGGCCCTTCGCGGCGGATTACGCTGGGAGTATGAATTGGATCCCTCCGTTCGTTTGCATTTTCAACCCAGTTTCTCGGCCCTTTGTTGGTCGCCCGCTTATGGAACCCAAACCTATTTGCCCGTTCAATTGGCCATGGAGTTC
>JALRLA010000397.1 GCA_023254645.1 Bacteroidia bacterium | reverse complement strand
ATTAATGTTTTTAACCATGGAAGGATGATAAGGGACTTTACATATATAGATGATATTATTGAAAGCATTATTAGACTGGTTGTTAAACCTCCTCAAGGGAATAAGGATTGGGATGGAAATGCTCCCAGAATAGATGAATCTTCTGCACCATACAGAATATTTAACATTGGCAACGGCTGTCCTATTGAATTGATGCATTATATTGGAGCTATTGAATCAGCTATGGGGGTGAAAGCTAAATATAACATGATGGATATCCAGCCTGGAGACGTGCCGGCTACTCATGCTGATACTGGAGCACTTCAAAATTATATTGGATTTAGACCGGAAACAGGGATACAGGAAGGTGTATCCAAGTTTATAGATTGGTACAAGGATTACTATCGCTTGATTTTTTAATGTAACCCTAAAAACTTACCGGTAATTAGCCACCCACCGGGTAGTTTTTTTTGTTTTAAAACAACCCCAAAAACTTCTTTCCAAAGAACAGCGATTGCAAGATGCGTTTGACCAAGCTTGTTCGTTTGAAAAACGAGACGTAGAAAACGATCATAGATGCAATGAACAGCACTAGCCACGTCAACTGCCAGGCGGTTGAAAGGTCAGGTGAAAAGTGAAGCACAATGCTGTTGCTGACCAGCTGAACGGCCGCATAGGGCAGGGATATGCTCATGTGTTTCCACTTGTACAGGTGGGCCATTCGCTTGAATAAAAAGTCGCGGTGAGGTTTTACCACGCTTTCACCCCGCCAAAGTTTAACGGCAATGGTAGAGCCGGTGTCGATGCCGAACAAGCCGATGAAGATGAAGTAGGTGTAGTTCTGGGTTTGGGCAAACAACTGATACAAGGCGTACAAGATCACAAAAGCAAAGCCCAAGGCCCCAACATCGCCGATGAAGCCGAGCGCTTGGTTGCGTGCGTTCACAATGGCCAAGAGCAGGGCCACAAAAAAAGCAATGCCCAAGAGGTTGTTGTCTATGAAATGAACGTGGTGCCGTTCAACACCTAGCCAACCCATGTTGATGCTCATTAAGGTGCCCAACACCACCAAAACATGCAACAGAAGCATGCCGTTGATGCCGTCCATGAAATTGTAGGCATTCAACATGCCCACGCCGAAAATGAGGGCAAACAGCAAAATGATGGGGCTGTCTAAGTTGGTTTTGCTAATGGGTAAGGCGTACAAGATCAGGCCAACGGCGGCGACTTGGGCCAAGAAGCGCAACCCAGGAGCAATGGGTTTGTAGTCGTCGAGAAAGCTCGTGAAAGAAAGCAACAAAAAACCGGTGTAAAACTCCCAGGCATCGGCGTAGGGAACGTGCACAAGGTTCAGCAAAACCCCAATAACCAGCACCAGGCCAAAACCGGTAGGGGTAGCCCTTTGGTGTGAGCTGCGCGAATTGGGAACATCAACCATATTGAGCGCCGCCGCCAGACGCGGGTAGAGCGCCGTGGCCATAGCCAAGGCGACCATGATGCTGTAATCAATCAAGGTCCATTCTAACCAAAACATACGGGTGTTGTCGTTTGTATACGATTAACAACACAAAAGTCGCCCCAATCCCCCAAAACACAGGAATTACAGCCTGTTTCTTTTGTCAACAGACGGGGAAAACTAATAAAGCGTTGGCTAGCTGGTCAAAAACCGGCCACAAATAGTACCCGGGTTACCAACAACGCCCAAGGCCTTGTCTTGCGGGGTTGGAAGTAAGATTCGTTGTTGGCAACAGCGCTCAAGAACAAAGGCAAATCGAATCGCAGGGTGTAGGGTTTAAATGAATTTATTTGATGAAAAACCAAATTATAAAAAGGTTTTTTTGTTTTTGTATGAAAACAACAACCAATAAATTAGGCCTCTGTTTTATAGCGGCCGCCTTGTTTTTCTCATCATGTGGTGGTGAGGAAAAGAAGAGCTTTCTAAGCAAAGAATCACAAGAGGCGTTAAAAGACAAGCCCGAGGTGGTTGAGTACCTAGAATCTTTAGATGAAGCTGTAGGCGCCTATGTTTCTATGATGGAGGATGTAGCCCAAAACTCAAAAGATGCCAGTGAAGACGGAGAGGTTACCTCAGGTGAAGCATTGGGTGCGGTGGGTTCTATGATGGGAGGAGTATTGGGAATGTCAGAAGCCCTGGAAAAGCTAGACAAGCTCGAAGAGGACAAGGTAGCCTTAGAAGAAAACTTAAGCCCGGAAGAAAAAAAGGCCTTTGTTGAGACATACACGCACATCATTGAGCGAATGATGAAGTTTAAAAAACCCGAATAACACGATCATGGATATTTTAATTAGTATAATCAACATAATTGTTGGTGCTGTATTTTTATGGTTTGGTATTCGCAAGTATAACCTAACCGTTGCCCTAACCGTTACTACTTCTTATTTGATAGGTATGTATCAGTTTGATTACCTCAATTTGTATACAGCTGTTTTTGCTGCTCTAATCTGCTGGGGCTGGTACCGATATGCTACAGTTAGTTTATACCTAGGTATGGGTGTCATCATTGGAGTGGTATTTTGGCTTGTGTGCATGTTTGCCAAGGTGAATTTTAGTTGGATTTTGGTGCTTGTTGGTTTGGCCTTGGCCATTGGCGGTACCTATGCAGTTCGGAAACACCTGAAACCCATAGTTGTCGGTGGCGGCGGCGGGTCTACCGTAGCAATGGGTGTATTGGCCCTGCTGAACTTAGAAGGCGGCTTTACTGATATCATTGTAACGCTGGGCTGTATGGCAGGCGGCATATTTATGCAGTATTTCTTATTGAAAAAATACCCAGACTGGAGTTCTCATTTAACAGAATTAGACAAATAAAAAGGGGGCTCAAGCCCCCTTTTTTATTGGTTTTAGGTAAGAAAGCCTTACCAACAACGCCCAAGGCCGAATACAAAGCGCGGCTGGAAGTAAGATTCGTTGTTGGGAACAGCGCTCAAGAACACAGGCAAATCGAATCGCAGGGTGTAGGGTTTGCCCCAGTGCATGAGGTGCGGGGTGACCAAGAACCCGAACCCAGCATCGGC
>JALRLA010000389.1 GCA_023254645.1 Bacteroidia bacterium | reverse complement strand
ATACATATCTTCTTGGAAGAGGGGTTTCAGACAAGCGAATGACTTTCGTTGGCTATGGTGAAAGCCGGTTAATCAATCGTTGTACAGATGGGGTGAGTTGTTCAGATGAAGAACATGCTGCTAACCGAAGAACAGAATACTTGATTAATGGTATTATACCCTGCGAGATGTTGCCTAAAGCTACAAAGGCTAGTTTGAATGGGCCAGAGTTGCCCAGTGCTTCTGATACCGCAACTGAACCGGTAAAAGTGGAGTTGCCTCTAGAGGAACAAAATAAACTGGCTCTTAAAAATCATGATGGCCCAATAGTATGTGGAGATGCAGATGGTGATAATATTCCAGATTATTTGGATACTGATTCTGATAATGATGGATTGCCTGATGCTGCAGAGGGAAGATTAGATACAGACGGAGATGGGTTGCCAAACTTTCTTGACAAGGATTCAGACAACGATGGAATTGCCGATGCCATTGAAAAAATGATGGATTCTGATAAAGATGGCAAAGCAAATTGTATAGATTCTGATTCAGATGCTGATGGCATTGAGGATAAAATAGAAGGTCTTTCCGATACTGATAATGATGGGCTCTCGAATTATTTAGATACCGACTCTGACGGAGATGATATTCCCGACAAAACAGAAGGAGCTGGAGATCAAGATGGAGATGGGATCCCAAATTTCTTGGATTTGGATAGTGACGGAGACGGCATTCCGGACAAGGTGGAAGGAACCAAAGATGTTGACAGAGATGGCAAGCCTAATTACTTGGACAAGGACTCTGACAACGATACCATTGGCGATGATATCGAAGCCGGAAAAGACGCTACAAATCCGAATGACACTGACTTGGATGGAGTGCCAGATTATTTGGACTCTGATAGTGATGAAGACGGGATACCTGATAAAATTGAGGCGCCAAAGTGTCTACCAGGTATGGGTGAAGAAATACCTGTTGAGGATCCCATTGAAGCGGTAGAAGTTGAAGAAACTTCGTTAGCTGATAGTTCTGCAGTAGTAATTGAAGAGCCTGTAACAGAAACCACATTTACACGACCAAGGTATATGCCAACAACAACGGCTGCGGGTTCTGTTCCCACTACAAGCAATTCATCAGAAGAAACGGCTGATTCGGGGAGTGGCAATGAAAATTCGACACCCCTTACCAATGAGAGCATTCCCGCAACTACATCAGCCATGGAGTACCGGGTTCAAGTGTTGGTCAACAAGACCCAATTGAGCCAGTCAGAATTGGCTGCCAAAGGAGTTCCCAATGCTTTTGAATACCGTGAAAATGGTTTCTACAAATACACCACTGGTGAAGCATTTGGCACCATGGAACAAGCCCGTGCTCAGCAAGGAGTTCTAAAAGCGGCAGGTTTCCAAGATGCCTTTGTTGTGAAATTCAGCAACGGTCAGCGCGTACGTTAATTTGCCCCATGCGGGTTTTTGAAAACATATCTAGAGGGAGAGCAATCTCCCTCTTTTTGTTGGTCTATGGCCTAGTGGCGCTGTATCCAAGTCTGAGGAACTTGCTGCTTCCTCTGAATGGGCAATTGGTTCCGGGCCAGTGGTACACGGAGTACAACAATTACGTCATATTCAAACAGTCTTTCTGGCATTTGTGGCAGGGTCTTGATCTGTATGCGCCCTATGCTCAGGAACATTATGACCTATTCAAATACACCCCCACTTTTGCCTTGCTGTTTGCTCCATTCGCCTGTTTGCCCGATGCGATTGGATTGGTCCTGTGGAATGCGCTGAATGTGTTGCTGCCGCTGTGGGCTTTGTCTCGTCTGTTGCCAAGCAAGGGTCAAGTGTTGTTGGCCTTGAGTCTGTTTGCCATTCCCGAAGTACTGACCAGCGCCTTCAATAGCCAAAGCAATGGCCTTGTGGTGGGTCTGTTACTTGTAGCTCTCGGCGATATGCAACGAGAGCGTTGGGGCAGGGCCTCATGGATGATTGCCCTGAGTGCGACTATTAAGTTGTTTGGAGTGCTGTTTTTTGCCCTGTATTTGCTTCGGCTCGATGCTTGGAGACAATGGGTGAAACACGCATTCGCTGCAGCCATTGTTCTATTGGGTTTGCCGATTTTATTGGGTTGGGATTCTTTGGCTCAATATGGCTCTTATGCAGACTTGTTGAGTAGGGATCATTCAGGTGAGCTGAAGCATTCCATCTTTGGGTGGATGCAATCCTGGTTAGGAAGCGTGGGCATTGATGCGGGTTTGGCTGATTCTGGGTTTAAGACTTTGGGCCTGATGCTGGGCTTGGCCATTCAATTGATTCCTTTGCTGCGGGCGAAGTGGGGGCAACAGCTCTTGCCTTATGCGGCTTCTTGGCTCATGTTTATGGTTTTATTCAACCACATGGCTGAGTCTGCCAGCTTTGTCGTTGCCATCATGGGAATCGTCTTGTATCTCATGGTAAAATCTGAGCCTACATACCCTTATTTCTCTAAAAGTGTTTGGGTGGCCATGGCATTGCTGTTGTTTGGAACCTTGTTAGGGCCCTCCGATTTATACCCCAAATCCATTCGAGAGTTCATCGTATTAAAAGCTCAGTTGAAAACCTTTCCCGTGGTTTTGTTCTGGGTAATGGCTTGGTGGGATAGCATAAAAAAAGGCCCCCAATAGGAGGCCTTATTTTAAGAATAATTGTGATTAGTTGCGAGGTCCGCGATCGCGGTTTCCTCCGCGGCGATCGCCACCGCGTCCACGGTCACGGTCACCACCACGGCGGTCACCACGGTCACCTGAGGGGCGACGCTCACGTGGCTCTGGCTCAACGTATCCTTCGGGCTTTTCCAACAAGGCTTTACGGCTCAAGCGAAGCTTGCCAGACTTGGCATCAACCTCGATGAGTTTCACCTCGATTTTGTCGCCTTCTTTGAACACGCCTTCCATGCTGCCCAAGCGCTCCCAAGTGATTTCGCTGATGTGCAACAAGCCGTCTTTACCGGGCAGGATCTCTACGAATGCACCGAAGTCCATGATGCTGCGAACGGTACCTTCGTACACGGTTCCAACTTCGGGAACGGCGATGATGCCTTCGATGATGCCGATGGCGGCTTCCATGTTCTGAGCGTTGTTAGACAAGATCTCCACGTATCCTTTGCCATCCTTCTCTTCGATAGAGATAGTGGTTTCAGTGCGTGCCTGGATGTCCTGGATGACCTTTCCGCCAGTTCCAATGATGGCACCGATGAATTCTTTGTCAACCACCAACATTTCTACGCGAGGAGTATGGGGTTTCAAATCGCTAGCAGGAGCCGTGATCGACTTGTCCATTTCACCCAAGATGTGCAAACGGCCATCGCGAGCTTGTTTCAAGGCCTGTGCGACCATTTCACACTTCAAACCGTTGATTTTGATATCCATCTGGCAAGCGGTGATACCTTCAGTAG
>JALRLA010000295.1 GCA_023254645.1 Bacteroidia bacterium | reverse complement strand
GGTTTTGGCATCATTGACTCCAAAGCCTACCAGCTTTCTTATGCCGACCAAAAAGCGGGTGCCCTGCCCATGACCCTAGACGAATGGATGGGCCGTTGGCCCTCAGAAGAACAGCCCCAAGCCAACCTGCTGGCCGAGTTTTTACCCGGCCGCGAATACTCCATCGATGCCCTCTTCAATCAAGGCCAGTGCCTAGGAGTTTGGGTCAGAAGCCGAGACAACATGATTGGTGGCATCTCGGTTGCGGGCCAGGCCATTGATCACCCGACGCTCGAAAAGGCCTGCGCTGACTTGGGTCAACACCTTAACCTACACGGCTTGATTGGCTTCCAACACCGCGAAGACGAATCGGGCCAGGCCAAACTTCTCGAAATCAATCCCCGAGTTCAAGGGACCACTTCTGCATGGCAGGGCATGGGATTGAACCTACCTTGGGCCTTGGTGCAGATGGCCCTTGGCCAAGACTTGCACACTTTGCTAAACAAACCCAAAGCCGGGCAGCGATTTGTGCGTTTTTGGGATGAACGAACGCTGTAATTGGCTATCTTCGTAGCGTCTATGAGCAACCAAAAGCGCAATACCAAAGCTTACTGGGCCCTTTGCTTCGTTAGCGGAGTAGCCCTCGTTTTGTTGACCATGTTCCGCCCCGAGGGCTTCTGGTTGGGTCTGCCCACCTTCTTCGGCGGCTTGGCCATGGCGATGGATTGGGTATAATCACCCAAGCCCCCCTTTGACCACCGGTAGCCACTCCGGGAAATAAAGCATTGACTCACCATGAACACGAACTGGTTTGATTTCGAAAAAGAAATTGCTGAGATGCACTCCCAGCTAATTAAGGCTGAAGAGACCCATGCACAAGGCAAGCTCGACATGAGCGATACCATTGAGCACTTGACCAAGAAAATCAAGGAAGCCCAAACCACCATTTACAGCCAATTGACCGGCTGGCAAAAGGTGCAAATTAGCCGTCACCAAGACCGTCCTTACACGCTCGACTATATCGAGAACATCTGTACGGATTTTGTGGAGTTGCACGGCGATCGCCACATCAAAGACGACAAAGCCATTGTTGGCGGCTGGGCCAAAATCGACGGTCAGTCGGTGATGATCATTGGCCAACAAAAAGGTCGCAACACCAAACAGCGCCAGATGCGCAACTTCGGTATGCCCAACCCAGAAGGTTACCGCAAGGCCTTGCGTTTGATGAAGTTGGCTGAAAAATTCAATCGCCCCGTCATCACCTTGATTGACACCCCTGGTGCCTCTCCTGGATTGGAAGCCGAAGAGCGCGGCCAAGGCGAGGCCATTGCTAGAAACTTGCTCGAGATGAGCGTCTTGAACGTGCCCATCATTTGCATTGTCATTGGCGAAGGTGCCTCGGGTGGAGCCTTGGGCATTGGTGTGGGTGACCGCGTGATGATGATGGAATACACCTGGTATTCGGTCATCAGCCCCGAGTCCTGTTCCAGCATCTTATGGCGCACTTGGGACAAAAAAGAATTGGCCGCCGACGCCCTCAAACTATCAGCCACTGACATGAAAGGCAACGGCTTGGTCGATGGAATCATTCCCGAACCTTTGGGTGGTGCCCACCACAACCCCGAAGAAGCTTTTGCCAACGTAAAAGCCACCATACTTTCTGAACTCCAAACGCTCAAGGCCATGAGCCCTGAACAGTTGGTCAGCACCCGCATCGAGAAATTCTCGGCCATGGGTGTGGTTCAAGAATTGCCCGCCTAGGCGAGCCCAACCCCTTTGCCTATGAAAGCCACGGCTGTTTCTGCGCTTTTTCAAACCCAATTCCCGCTGGTTCAAGGCGGCATGATTTGGTGCAGTTCTTGGCGCTTGGCTTCAGCCGTCAGCAACGCAGGAGGTCTAGGTCTCATCGGCTCAGGCAGCATGTATCCCGAGGTCTTGCGCGAGCACATTCAACAGTGCCAAGCCGCGACTGACAAACCTTTCGGTGTCAACGTTCCTCTTCTGTACCCCAACATCGAGGAGCACATGAACAGCATCGTCGAACTCGGAGTCAAGATCGTGTTCACCAGTGCCGGCAACCCAGCCACTTGGACCTCTTGGCTTAAGGAGCGCGGCATCACCGTCGTTCACGTGGTGTCCAACAGCAAATTCGCCCTAAAAGCGGCCCAAGCCGGGGTCGACGCCATCGTCGCTGAAGGCTTTGAAGCCGGTGGCCACAACGGCCGTGAGGAGACTACCACCTTGTGCTTGATTCCTCAGATTCGCGAGGCGCTCAACGCCGGTGGATATTCAGATTTACCACTCATTGCCGCCGGTGGCGTAGCCAGCGGCGGGGCCATAGCCGCCTGTCTAGCTCTAGGAGCTGACGGGGTTCAAATCGGATCGCTGTTTGCAGCGGCCGAAGAAAGTTCTGCTCATGAGAATTTCAAGAAGGCGATTCTAGAGGCCGGCGACGGAGCCACTCAGCTTACCTTAAAAGAGTTGACTCCTGTTCGATTGCTGAAGAACCCCTTTTGGCAAGCAGTACAAGAGGCCTACGCTAGGGGCGCTAGCCCAGAAGAATTGGCCGAATTGCTCGGCCGAGGCCGAGCCAAAAAAGGCATGTTCGAGGGCGATTTGAACGAGGGCGAACTGGAAATTGGCCAGGTAGCGGCGCAAATATCCGCCGTGAAAAGTGCCCGAGCCATCATCGAGCAACTGAACCAAGAGTACCACCAAGCCATAGGGCGATTGAAATGAGCCAAAACGACCAACATTGGAAGCTCATTTATACCCGCAGCCGACAAGAAAAGAAGGTCTCTGAATGGCTCGATAAGTACAAAATTGAAATTATTTTTATTTGATTCAATCCACTTTACAACATTATCATAATAATCATTTTGAGATAGATCGCATA
>JALRLA010000158.1 GCA_023254645.1 Bacteroidia bacterium | reverse complement strand
GCTGGAGCCGGCCCGCGGTCCCCTGCGCCTGGCGCTGGCCCGCTCCCCGGTGGACTCCTCCGACCATCTCCTCTTCCACAAGACCACCCTCCGGGAGGTGTACGACGCGGCCAGGGCGGTTCACCCCGGCGCGGACACGCCTGAGGCAAAGGTTCGGTACTGCAAATCGGATATGTTCTCCAGATTGATCACGCAATTCCACTTCGAGCTGATTTCCGTCACCCAGCGCAGGTTATGCGTCATCCAAGAAGGGTTGTAGGTCCCATTAGGGGTCGAGCCCACATTGTCTTCCCCGCTATTGGAATAATCTTCGGCCTTTTTGGAGCCTTGAAAAAGGGCATAGTATTCCAGCGTTCCCCAGGGCAATCGGGTTTTCATACCAAACGAACCATAGGTAGGTGGAATGTGATCCAAAGGCTCCCACAGAGCGCTATCGCTTCGCTGGTATTGACCCTTTGTCAGGGCCACTTTGGCATCTACACTCAAGGAGCGAAAAAATCCAATCTTGCCATCAAAAACCACCCGCTTGAACGAGGCATAGGCCCCATTGACCCAACCCTGGGCAGCATTGGTCATTTGGTAGACCGGAGTCAACAAACCTCTATACACCACCATGATGGGCAAGTTCCAACCCACGGGCTGCACGGGTTGATCGATCAACAAACCTTTGATTCGGGTGTGATACATACCCGCCTCTAGCTGCCACACACTCTGTTGGATTCCGTGAATGGAAGCATCAAAGGTTTGGCTCGACTCGTTGCCCAAAGCGGTATTGGGCATGATGTATTTCTCACCCGGCTGAGATTCAAACAACTTGGTCAAATCATCCAAATTGGGGTTGCGCAAAGCCGAATTGGCCGAAACCTTGGCATGCCAATTCTCCTTTAGCTCATGATTCAATCCTACATTAAATACAGGTGCCGTCGTATGAATATCAGCGGTTCCATAATCCAAGCCCCAGTAATTATATTGAGTAAAAGCCGCTTGTGCCTGGTATTGCGTCAATCGTGCTCCTACCTGCAACAGGGTTTGTTCGAAGAGCATTTTGTTCACTTGCCCATACAGCGCCGCTGAAAAAGTGGTGGCAAAACTGTCAGCATAGCGCGTATCCTTGCTGCTCTTTTGCTCTCCCGTCCAGGAATTGGTTTGGAAGGCCGAGCTCTGCACATCATTGGCAACCGCTTCGGCGCCGTATTGAAACTTCCAAGAACCTAGCTGAGCATGGCGATCGAAGTTTAAGGTCAGCTGACGAACCTTGTCAAGCTGCGTTTGACCCCAATCGACGCCAAATCGACGCGAATAACGACCCACTTCAAAGTTCTGAATGGCAACGGTTATTTGTTGAATGGGTTGAACCCCTTGCCTAGCCGCTGCTTCTGATCCAAAGCTGCGCCAGCTCAAAGCCGCCAAACTTCGATTCTGAGGCTGGTAGTTCCACTCGGCAAATTTGGGCTTCACTTCTCCCGCTTGGGTCAAGGAGAACAGATTCAAACGATCAAATCGAGGTATGGCCGAGCTAGCCGATGCAGAAATCAAGGCTCCAACCACATGCCGGCCCGCTCGGTAATTCAACTTCGCCAAGGCATCGCCTTGCTGGTAGCCAGAACCCACCAATCGAGTCGGGTCCTCGTTCCAAACCAATTCGTCTGCCCCGCTTGTCTGACCAACGTACCAGGGTCGCATACCGAAGCCTTCTACATCCGTGTAACTGCGGCTAGAACCCGTTTTCAAATCCCCGAAATTGGAACGGGAAAATTGGCCCAAGAAACTCCAACGATCATTGGAGAAACTCAGCCCGCTGGAGTAAACCATCGAACCAAAGGCCGACGAATACCGAGCACTGGCATTGCCCCTTATTTGGGCCTCCTCTTGAAAGGCGAGCGAACGCGACTTCAAATACACCACACCGCCCAGGGCATCGCTACCGTACAGGGTAGAACCCGATCCAAAATACAACTCGACTCCTCCCAAAGCCTGGGGGTCGATGGTAATCAAGTCCTGCAAATGGCCGGCCCGAAAGGTGGCATTGTTGATGCGAATACCGTCCAGCACCAGAAGTACACGGCTGGCTTCAAAGCCTCGCATCACGGGAGACCCGCCTCCTACTTGGCTCTTTTGCACGTACACCAATCCCGTTTGGGATAAAAGGTCTGCCGTAGTCGGCGCTTGTACGGCCGTGATTTTCTTGTAATCAATCGACTCAATCTGACCCAATGCCCAGCGACGCTGACCACCCAATCGATTGGCTGAAATGAGTACTTCGTCAAACGACTCGATCTCGCTCCGAGAGCTGTCGAGTGTTTGGGCAACGAGCGGTTGAATGAACAAACCGATCGCGACGAAAACGCCCTGTATAAAATGATTAAAGGTAATTTTCATATAAGTTCAAATGGAAAACCCTGTTCTAAAGGGTCAAAGAAATGGGCCAAGCCCAGGTTCAGAATCCATCAAACTTGTTCGGGCGGTGGGGAAAGTGGGCCTAGCTTGTGTTTCGGGGCCTTGAAACCAGAATCCGGGTATGCGAAAAGCTGACCCAATGGGCCCGGAACGTGCGACACCCAAACTTGATCCCACCATACGGGGTTTAACGAAACGACTTGTCCTTTATCTTGCAGCGGATGAGGCCCATTCTGGCTGCGCAAAAAAGAGCGTAAGGCCCAGGTTTCCAATTCGTCCCGGATCGCCATTACGCGGAATCCATTGCCCTCTTCCTGGCAGTGAAATACGTCGTATAGCTTTCCATTTACCCAAATTTCGCTACCCTTCTGCACTTGAGCATACTGGCTTTTGGGCACCCATAGGGTTTCCCCTTTCTCGGCTTCTACCCGATGCAAATAGGCTTTTTGGCGTCGTTCGGCTTTTCGCATCCAGGCCTCGCACTGCAATACCTGACTCCCCAAAACGGAAATCAAGAAAACCCAGAGCAGACCTTTTCGAACCCAAGCCATGTATACAAATCTAAAGACATGTAAACCTTGCGGTACTGCCATTCGCGAAAAAATGACCAAATTTGCACGACATGAACGAGGTATTTGTGCTGGACATCGTGCGCACGGCAGTGGGCAAGTTTGGAGGTAGTTTGGCATCGGTTCGACCCGATGATTTGGCCGCCCAGGCGCTGAAAGCCTTGCTGGAACGAAATCCCAGCATTGATCCTAGCCACATCGACGAGGTGATTCTCGGTGCCGCCAACCAGGCAGGAGAAGACAACCGAAACGTGGCTCGCATGGCCTCCTTGTTGGCTGGAATACCCGAGACAGTACCTGGATACACCGTCAACCGTCTTTGTGCCTCTGGATTGCAGAGCATGATGAATGGGTTCATGGCCATTGCCAGTGGGCAAGCCGAAATCATCGTAGCCGGCGGCACTGAATCCATGACCCGCGCTCCTTTTGTGATGGCCAAAGCCGAAAATGCCTGGGCCCGAAGCGCTGAAATTTACGACACCACCATTGGCTGGCGCTTCACCAACCCTGCCCTGAGCAAGCTGCACCATCCCTACTCCATGGGTGAAACGGCCGAAAACGTGGCAGAGCGCTTTGGCATCAGCCGCCAAGAGCAAGACCAATTCGCCTTTGAAACCCAAACCAATTGGAAAAAGGCGCAAGAAGCGGGTTTGTTCAAGAACGAAATCATTCCCGTTTCCATACCCCGTCGCAAACAAGACCCCTTGATATTTGACACCGATGAGCATCCTCGTTTGAGTGATTTGCCCACCTTGGCGGGCCTCAAACCTGCCTTTCGCGAGGGCGGCAGCGTAACAGCGGGAAACGCCAGCGGCATCAACGATGGAGCCGCCGCCTGTATCTTGGTTTCCGGCGCCGTTTTGGAGCGCTTGGGCTTGAAAGCCATGGTCAAAATCAAGAGCATTGGCGCAGCGGGCGTAGACCCTGCCATCATGGGTATAGGTCCCGTCCCCGCTACCCAAAAGGCCCTCAAAAATGCAGGCCTTTCTGTTTCTGATATTGACACCTTCGAATTGAACGAAGCCTTTGCCTCTCAGGTATTAGCCTCCATGAAGGAATTGGGCATTGATCGGTCTAAGGTCAATCCGCAGGGGGGAAGCATAGCCATTGGTCACCCCTTGGGAGCCTCAGGTACCCGTATTTCTGCCACTTTGCTTCACCGCATGAACCGCGACAAAAGCCTCAAATACGGCTTGGCCACCATGTGCATAGGAGTAGGCCAAGGCGCCGCCATTGTATTCGAAAACGTGTAACCATGCCCCGCGTACGCCTGGATCTTCAGTACGACGGCACCGATTATGCCGGGTGGCAGCGTCAAAACAACGCACCCAGCATTCAAGGGGAAATCGAAAGCAAATTGAGCCAATTGTGTGGTTCTGCGATTGAAATCGTCGGATGCGGTAGAACCGATGCAGGCGTTCACGCTCGCGCTTACACCGCCCATGCCGATCTTCCCGATCAGCATCCCAACGAATTGGCTTATCGACTGAACAAACTCTTACCCGAGGCCATCGCCATTCAGAGCCTTGAACCCTGTGCCGATGATTTTCATGCTCGCTACCACTGCTTGGAGCGCGGATACGAATACCGAATACATAGAAGTAAAAATCCATTTTTGGCTCGCGACAGCTGGCATTTTCCCTATGAGTTGAACGTTCAAGCCATGAACCACGCCGCCTCCCTGCTGATTGGCAGGCGCAGCTTTACTTCCTTCTGCAAAGGCGAAATCCCCAACGGCAATCCGGTCTGCGATTTGCGGCAAGCCCGATGGGTGGAAACACCAAACGGCCTGTTGTTTGAAATCAAAGCTGATCGCTTTTTAAGAAACATGGTGCGGGCCATCGTAGGGACCGTGATGGAAGTGGGCCAAGGAAAAATCGATGCCGAAAGCATGCCTAGCCTATTGGCGGCGGCTCAGCGAAGCGAAGCGGGAAACAGCGTCCCTGCTCGGGGTCTATCCCTCACCCATTTGATTTATTGATTCACGGCTTGCGAAGGGATTGCCTTCAGCCATGCAAATCCTGCACAGGTAGGTTCCTCAATCGCCAATGCGGCGCAAGAAACGCTCCACATTGCGCTCGGTAGTCGGGCGTATGTAGAAGTTGTCAGCCTTGATTTTGTCAGCTGTTTCAGCCAACAACATCTTCATGTCGGCATTGTTGCAGTAGATGTAAGCAATGGTCTTGGTGAGGTTCACATAGAAGAATTCTCCTGAACCCAAGTCCATGTACAAATGCAAGTTCTCGCCGCTGCGCTTGTGTTCCAGCATCATGGTCACGTTGATGCGCTTGCCCACAGACTGACCGCCCATGGCAGCCAAGGTCACATCGTCGCTGCACCACATGCCGCGCATGCGGGAATCCCATCTGAAATCAGCATCACTGATGACGAAGGTGTATTCCAACTCGTCTTTGCAGACCAAGGTACCGTCGAAATCCAATCGCTCAATGGCGGTTTTCACCGATTTGGGATTCTCCATCATTTCCATCAAGTCTGCCTTAAAGGCAGGGTTGTTCATGTTGGCGCTTCTTAGGGAATTCGTCTCTAAGAGCTTCCGCAATCCCGCCATGTAGTCTTTGTGCATGGGGAAGTTGAGCATCAAACTCATGTTGAAACTGAAGCTGGAATCACCGGCTCTCAAGTCAGCCACCCCGGCATTGACCATCTGAACATTCTCTGTCTCCAATCCGAACTCCAGAGGCCCCTCGGCATGAATGCTATGGTTGGATTCGTTGAATTGGATGAACGAACCTTTGGACGCTCCCATTCTCAATCGGGCCGAATCTCCAATCATGAAGCTGGTCGTAGCGTCGTCCCAATACAAAATACCCGTATCGCTGGTGATGGCAGGGTCGCTGTAGCGGCGCTTCCAAGAGAACATCAAGGGGTACACATGACTGGAATCGCTGGCCAAGAACAAGCCCACGTATTGCTTCTTGTTGAGTTTGTCCCTCGGGTCGTACAAGGGAATGACCACATCTTTGGGGTTCACGCGGCCGTTGAACTTCAACCACTCGCTGGGGAACACATTTTCAAAGGTGTGCATGGGTTTCACGTAACCCGTGAATCGAATCAGGGGTTCGACTGAAATCACCTGAGCAAAGCCCTTGTAGCCAATTTTGGTATCGAGCGTAAAGCCTCTGTCGTCTTGAATGTAGCCCACCGCTTCAACCTGTTTGTCTCGGTTGACAATGACGCTATCCAAGAAAAATTCCTGCTTCTCCCC
>JALRLA010000183.1 GCA_023254645.1 Bacteroidia bacterium | reverse complement strand
TTCTCAAGGTATCAATCAAACGCTCATAGGCCGATAAGCAAGCGGCCATATCGCTGGAAAGCTGCTGCATTTGGGCTTCTGCTTGCTGCAAAGACAACACATGGTTCAAAGTAGGCCCATAGGTTGAACTCGTAGCGTAATACATAACAGTTCCTACTCGCTCAGACAAACCTTCAGGAGTTTCGAACTCCTTGCTGGCGAGAGCGCGATTGCCGTATACGGTCAATTCCATGGCCAATCGCTGCTCATTGATCGCCACGACAGCCTTCAATTGCTCTTTATCTTCGGGTCGCAGGGCGTACTCCAAATTGCTCAACTCTTCCAAGCTCGATTTCAGTTCCTTGAGCAGACGCTCCATGCGATTGAGTTCGATTCGAACCAGCTTGGCTTTCTCAACAAAGGCATTGCGATCCTCAGGACTCAAAGCCGCAGGCAAGCTGGGTGTAAAAATTTGACGAACTTCAAAGGAGTTTCCTGTGGCTAGAATCGTCCATTGACCTTTGTACAATTTCATCAAATCAGCCACATACAGGCCGGGCTCGACAAAGGGCCCAGAACCGGGCTTTGCATTCACGGCACCAGGAAGTTCAGAAGGATCGGTATACCTCAAATTCCAATTTACCTTTTTGATACCCATTCCACCTGACACCAAAACCCAGGCCACAGGCAGGGCTGATTCTGCTTTGCGAATGCGAACAAAATACTCGGGTTCTGTTTCGATAGCCTCTGCGTATATGGAGTCTTTTGAAGGATAAATTGGGGCCATTTTATCTGAGCCGCTAGCTTTTTCTCTCTCTTGGCGACGATCCTTGATGCTCTTGAATTCATCGGCGTTGTAGAGGTAAATGCGAGCCCCGAATTCAGGATTGGGGGCGAAATAGCGGGTAGAACCCACGAATCCGTTGCCGGGTCTGCCCAAGGGCGAAGATTCCCCAAACAAATCGGCTTGCTCTACTGTGTAAATCAACGAGCCTGCCTTGACGAATACTTCGCCTGTTTTGCTCGTGCCTTGGGCTACTCCCGCTGCGTCACGCAAAACGTGAAAGTCATCGCAGACGGCGAATCCGCGGCCAAAGGTGGCCACCACCAAATCATCTTCGCGCTCTTGGAAAACCATATCCTTGATGGCAATGGGAGGCAATCCGCCTGACCATTTGTTCCAAGATTTACCACCATTCAAGCTGATGACCATGCCAAATTCGTTTCCAACTAGCAAGAGGTCTTTGTTCTTGTAATCTTCCAAGAAACACTTCACGGGGGCATCATTGGGCATACCCTGTGTGATAGCGACCCAAGTCTTTCCCATATTCGTACTCTTGTACACATAGGGCTTGTAATCGCCGCGGCGGTGGTTATCTAAAGCCACATAGAGAGTTTGGGCGTCAAATCTTGAGCTGTAAACGGCCGTTACATAGGTATTGGCCGGTGCACCGGGGAAATTTTGACTGCAAGTCATCCAATTCAAGCCTCCGTCAACGGTGTACCTAACGACCCCATCATCGGTACCCGCAAATAAGGTCAGCGAATCGTGGAAAGACTCCCACAAATAGGTGATGTTTCCGTAAATGCTGGTGCTCTGGTTTTTGGCCACCGCATCAATGCCCCAAACCTTGTCCATGATGGGCAGTTTGTTGCGGTCAATTTGCTGGCTCAAATCACCAGAGATGGCTTTCCAAGAATTGCCTCGATCGGGGCTGGTAAATACGCGGTTGGCAGCAAAATACAGGCGAGCGGGATTGTAACGAGAAATCAACAAAGGCGCATCCCAGTTCCAGCGCA
>JALRLA010000084.1 GCA_023254645.1 Bacteroidia bacterium | reverse complement strand
AGAGCCGCTGCCGTATCGACGGTCTCATGAATGTCTTCAGGTTGGTTTTTAACGGGTACGCTGGGTTTATCTTCTCCCAGAACGGCCAAAGCAGGAACGGGAATGACCATGTCGCGAATGTTCTCGCAGCCACTTTCGTTGCAGATTTGGCCATTGAATACCACTTGGTAGGCGGGAATGTTCTTTAAGGCTTTCAGAGATTGCCGGAATTCTCCTTTGCCGGTAAACTCACCAGTTGAGCAATTCCAAATTTCCGTCTCTTTGACCATGTGGTCGCCGACGCCGCGAAAGCTGCCTATCCATTCCAGGCTCGCGATTTTGGGGAAATCGAGGCTGGCGCGAATGGGTCCATCATACTCGGAACAATCGCTTTTTTCACTGTATACATGAAAGCCTGGCGCGACATCAAATTTCAAGGAAAGATCCAGCGTTTCTCCAGCTTTTGGCTTGGTGTTTGAATAGGTGGCCTTGAATTGAGGTTTAGGGAAGCTGCCCTGTGCAAGGACGTGGAATGCGGCCCCCAAAACAATCGAAAAGAGAATGATGCGTTTTTGCATGTCCCACAAATTTCGGCCAAAGGATTGGATTAACCGCAAGTTGGTGTACTGCTTTGTGGGCAAGCCGGAGTGCCGTGTAGAAGCCCGTTTGTGCCCGAAAGGGCTTGGGGCTAAGTTTGACCTTGTGTTTCGACGTATAGTTTGCTTGGCTGCGGCCTTTGGAGCGTTGAGTCTATTGGCTCAGGTAAAAAGCGCAAAGCAATACATCGATAGCTTTTCTCGGGCAGCCATGGTGGAAATGCAGACCTACGGTGTGCCTGCCAGTATCACCTTGGGTCAAGGCATATTGGAAAGTGCATCAGGGAACAGCAAATTGGCCGTTGAATGCAACAACCATTTTGGAATCAAATGCCGAAGCACCTGGACGGGTGGTACCTGTTTGGCTGATGATGATGCCAAAGACGAGTGTTTTCGAAGCTATCCGTCGGCCATGGATTCGTATCGGGACCACAGCCTGTTTTTGAAAAACAGCAAGCGCTATGCTTCCCTGTTTGAGCTTCCCGCTACTGATTATGTGAATTGGGCCCATGGATTGCGATTGGCGGGTTATGCGACCAATCCGGCCTATGGAGATATACTCATTGGCGTGATCAAGCGGTATCGGCTTGGGTATTACGACAGCTTGGTGGTGCTAGGTCCCGAGTATTTTACGGGTCGAGCCGACACTTTGCTTGCCATGGAGATCAATGGGCTGCCGGCAGCTGCGGTTCGCCAAGGTCAGGGAGTGGGAACCATTTCGGAGCAGGGTGGAGTTCCCGTTTCAAAGCTTTACAAATACAACGATTTGCAACCCGGTGCACCGGTGAATCCCGGCGATATTTTGTACCTAAAGCCCAAACGCCGGGAATCGAATTTGGCGAGTTCTCACACCGTCAAACAAGGCGAGCACATCCGTGACATTGCCCAGCAATATGGCATTCGCACCCGAGCCTTGTACAAAATGAACCTCTTGGATTACGAGTCACAAGAACAGGTATCACCCGGTGAGGAATTGGTCTTGCAAGGATCCAGGCCGGACAAGCCTAGTACCTATGTGTTGCCTTCGACATCTGTGCAGGATACTATCTACAGTCGTGATGGCAACAAGGCCTATCACGTCGTTCGCCGAGGAGAATCCTTGGATGCGGTTGCTGTGCGCTACGGTTTGGACCGAGTGGATTTGTTTCGGTGGAACAACTTGGAATCAATGGAGTTGTCTCCGGGTCAGGTCTTGATACTCAACCCTGGTTTGAGGAGCGGTATGCAATCAAGCACAGAAGGTTCTTCGGGAACTCGATTAGTAGAAAAACATCATGTGCAATCAGGTGAAACACTCTGGTCAATTGCTCGAATGTACCGCTTGTCTGTAGAGGAGTTGATGGGGTTCAACAATCTTTCTGCCTCTGGTCAAATACAGGCGGGTCAATGGTTGTGGTTGGTTCCATCTGAGGGGCGCAGCGAAGTTATTCAGTCAGCTCCGAGAGTTCACTTTGTGAAACCGGGAGAGACACTCTTCCGAATTTCCCAGATCTATGGAGTGAGCGTCAACGATATCATGACGAAAAATGAGTTGAGTCATTCTCAGATCAAAGTCGGTGACCGCTTGATGATTCCTTAGCGATTGATTATCTGATGTTTGTCAATTTCGCCTTTGGGGTGAAAGTTATCAAGAGTGCACTGATTGCATTTTTGAATCTTGATTTTTTTGTAAAAAAGGGTTTGGATGGGAGTTCATAGATTATGTCCCTATTTAACCACTCATTTACATGAAACTCACTAAAACGCTTAAAAACTTGGGTTGGAAGGCTTGGCTTGTGTTGGCCTCCACCTGGGGATTCGGGCATGCAGCACAGGCTCAAATTTGTGCGGCAACGAACTCCTACGGTTGCAGCATCGATTGGTTCGATGCCGTGACTATCAAAAACAGCAAGGGCCAGGTGGCCTCCTTCTCGGGTTTGACTTGTGGAAACACAGGGGCAACCAACAAATTGATGACCAGCGGTCCCTGCATTGACATCACTCCAGGTGAAGAAATTGAAATGTACATCTCCAATGGTTGTTCCTACGGGGAATGGGCTGGTGTATGGTTGGATTTGAATCGCGACAATAACTTTCAAACCACCGAGTGTATTTCAGGTCCCTCAGGTCCTTTTGGGCAGATTGCTGCTTACCAAAACAAGACGGTAAAAATCAAAATTCCTTGCGGAAACCAAAGCGCGGGCACTGCCATTTTACGTGTTCGTTGCTTGTATGGTTCGTTCTCGACCTCTCAGGGTTGTGGAACGCTGAACAATTATGGTAACATCATGGACTTCGAGGTGAACATCTTGAATGTTACCAAGCCAACCGCGACTTTTTCTGTTCCTGCGGGTACCAGTTATGTAAAGTCTCCTACTGTTTTTACAGCTGGTGGAGGCGGAAACTGGACATACAATTGGACCTTCGACCAGGCTTCTACCGTTATTTCCAACAATGCCGTTAAGGGTATTGCCTCATGGAATAATGCGGGAACTTATGATGTGAAATTGGTTGTTGATTACTGCGGTGACAAGGATTCAGCTGTGAATTCGGTAAAAATTGTAGCTCCAACCGCCGCTCCTAATGCTGATTTCATCTCTGATTTGAACGAGGTAGAACAGTACTACAATGTTCAGTTGTTCGATTTGAGCGACAACGGTGCCTACAAATGGAGTTGGGAATTGTACTCTCCTACAGGGGCAGACGACCAAACTGCTACTGATCAGAATCCCATTTTTACTTTGAATGAATTTGGATGGTACAAGGTCTGCCTGACCTCTGAAAATGACATTGGGCCCTCTACAACTACATGTAAAAGCAAATACATCGAATGTACCTCAGCTACTGAGTTCTACATGGGCCCCAGTAAAGAAGGCAATAGCAAAAACGGTACTTTGTTTGATAATGGAGGTCCAACCGCCAATTACGGCGATAACCGTAAGCCCTCTATTGACTACTTCAAAATTCTTCCTTGCGGTGCTGAGAAAATCACCTTGAGTTTTGAGGAATTGGTATTGAAGGATGCCGGTGATAAAATTCGCATTTACGATGCTCCTGAAGCTGATCCTTCAAAAGAAGTAACTCCAACAGAAGGTATCACTTCCACGAACCAGGCCTACTGGGATACGACCGATATCGTGTTGACCAGCGGTGCCGGTTACATCACGTTCGAAACCAACGGTTCTGGCAACGACAAAGGATTCATTTTGAATTGGAAGAGCAAATTGGGCCCTGCCTTGCCTCCCAATGCAAAGTGGACAACCGATTACAATCCTGCTGCTAACAGCATGGCTGTGACCTTTGCCAATGCTTCGACTCAAACAGAAGGAGCTCCTACCTACGAGTGGTGGGTGGATCAGAACGTTGCGGGTACCGGCGAATCGTACACGGAGTTCTTCTCAACAGACGGAACGTACGAGGTTTGTTTGGTAGCCCAAACATGTAACGGCAATGATACTTTCTGCGACAATGTGACCATTTTGACGCCAAGTAAGCCCGGTGCGCTGGATTACACGGCTGACAATGTTCGCCCCAATGTATTGGATGTTGTGAGCTTCACCACGAAGACTGACTATGCCAACAAATTCGAATGGAACATATTCCCCACTTCGTTCACGTATATGAATGGTACAAGTGCTTCTAGCCAGAACCCTCAGATCAAGTTCTTGAAGGGTGGTGCCTACACCTTTACCTTGAAAGCGTGGAACTCGGTAGGTGGTGATTCTGCTACTCAGAAGAAGTTGATCAAGAACAAGTATGT
>JALRLA010000047.1 GCA_023254645.1 Bacteroidia bacterium | reverse complement strand
GCCTGGGGAGCAGACATCATCGGCCTGTCGGGCTTGATTACCCCGAGTTTGGACGAAATGGTGCACGTGGCCAGCGAAATGAAACGCTTGGGCATGAAAACCCCCTTGCTCATTGGAGGTGCTACCACCAGCCGAGTCCACACTGCTGTTAAGATTGCCCCCGCCTATGACGGTCCCGTCGTTCACGTATTGGACGCCTCGCGCTCGGTACCTGTTGCGGGTTCTTTGCTTAGCGAGGGCAACCAAGGCGAGTTGGCCACCCGCATTCACAGCGAATACCAAACCTTGGCCACACAGCACGCTCAGCGCCAAAGCCAAAAAAGTTTGCTGCCCTTCGAGAAGGCCCAAGCCAACCGCTGGGTTCACGACGGTCAAATCGTGGTTCCCAAACAGACGGGATTCTTCTCCTTGACCGATATCAGCATTGCCCAGTTGAGACCCTACATCGATTGGACACCCTTCTTCCAAACCTGGGAGTTGGCCGGTCGATACCCCGATATTTTGCAAGACTCAGTGGTGGGCCAAGAAGCCCAATCCCTGTTCAACGACGCTCAATCCATGCTCGACAGCTGGGAGGCGGCCGCTCCGCTTCGCTGCGCGGCCTCCCTCTTCCTACTACCCTGCCGCAAGCAAGGAGAAAGCGCTCTTCTTTACCGCAGTCCCGCCGACGCCGAATCGGACGCTCAGCCCCTGACCCAATTCCACTTCTTGCGCCAACAGCGCGAAATGGCTCCCGGTATTCCCAACCTTTCTTTGGTTGATTACTTGGCCGATGATGAAATTGATTATTTGGGCGGCTTTGCTGTCACGGCCGGGCTCGATCTCGAAACGTTGATTGCCCAGTACGAGGCCCAGCACGACGACTACAACAGCATTCTCGCCAAAGCCTTGGCCGATCGCTTGGCCGAAGCCCTGGCCGAATACGCCCACTTGCAGATTCGCCGCCAGTTCTGGGGCTACGAAGAAGGTCCCGAGTTGAACAACGAGGCACTTATTCGCGAGCAATACCAAGGCATTCGCCCCGCACCCGGCTATCCCGCCTGCCCCGATCACAGCGAAAAAGAAACCCTGTTCGCATTGCTGGGTCAAGCCTCAGAATTGGAAATCCAACTCACCGAAAGCATGGCCATGCTGCCTGCCGCCAGCGTATCAGGATTGTACTTTGCACACCCCGAAGCCAAGTATTTTGGTTTGGGAAACATTGGCCAAGACCAAGCCCAAGCGCATGCCAAGGCCAAAGACATGGCCATAGAAGAAGTTCAGAAATGGCTTCGCCCTGTTTTGCTGGGCTAACTCAAGCCTTAATTCTATAGCCCACGGCTTTCCATCAGATGAACTTAGCAGCGGTCCTGCAAGTCCCCTTAAAACGGATTGCTGTACGCCGGATTGTTGATGAAAGTCGTGTCCGTCATGGTCTTCAAGAAGGCCACCAAATCAGACTTTTGCTGGGCCGATAGATTCAACTGACGACCGCCGTGAGCACTGAGCATGGGGCTAATAGTCGGATTGTCGTATTCAATGCCATCGCTGTAGTGATCCACCACTTCTTCCAAGGTTTGAAAACGACCATCGTGCATGTAAGGAGCGGTCAAGGCAATGTTCAACAAGCTAGGGGTCTTGAAAGTGCCCAAATCGTTGGAATTTCCTGTGATGGCTCCATAGCCCTTGTCCGTAATGACCGGATCCAAGCCGTTGTTCGAAATGCCTCCCATGTTGGGATTCTGCTGCTGAGCCAAGGCACCGCCGTGGCAATGAAAGCAGTCAGCCCCCAAAGTGATTCCCGTAATTTTATCAAAGTCAACCAAGCTGTTGAACAGAATGGCCCCTCGCTTTTCCTCTTCTGATAAAATGGAAAACTTGCCCGGGAAAAACGCGTTGAATTTGGAGTTCTGACTCACCATGCTGAGCAGGAATTGCTCCATGGCTTTGGCCATGTCCATCACATTGGGTTCGTGTTGAAAGGCCTTGTTGAAGGCTTCCTTATACACAGGTGAAGCCTTCAGCTTCTGCTGCAAGAGGGGCAGAGTCATGGCCATCTCGTTGTGCGCTTGAATGGGCTCAAATACTAATTCTCGCAACGTGTTTTGACGCGCATCCCAAAAGAACTTTCGGCTGTAGGCCAAGTTGAATAAAGAAGGGGCATTGCGTCCCGTTTGCAAGCCAAAAACCCCTGTACTAAAGGTACTTGGATCCCCAAAGGCAACCTGCTGAACATGGCAACTGGCGCAGGAAACGCTGCTGTCAATCGACAATATGGGGTCGTAAAACAACATGCGACCCAGGTTAATCCCTTCCTCTGTGAAAGGGTTGTCGGCTGGCAGGGCAGGCATGCCAAATTTCTCTGGGAAAATATCAGAAGGGTCTACTGGTGTGGGTTGATAAGCACTGGTTTTGCCGCCCGGAGGCAACTCCGGATCAACGCGGCAGGCCGACAAGGCCAAAGCCGCCGTGGCTATGGCTAGGTAAATTCTCATCGCTTGCTAACTGAAGATACGGTCATTACTTGACTCATGTTCTCCAACAATTTGTTCATCAATACGATTTCATCGGCTCCAGCTGAGTGAGAAACAGCTCCATTTTTGAGCACGATGCTATTGACTCCATCGAACAATTTCTCTGCTTTGAACTCAACCTTGACCTCAGCACCGTTCGCACCTAACTCAACG
>JALRLA010000006.1 GCA_023254645.1 Bacteroidia bacterium | reverse complement strand
GGCAGTGAAGGCTTTTGCATCTGACAAAAATAACCCCAAACCCGTTTGTGAGAGAGCCAATTTGGCACGACCTTTGACAAATCGAGTGCAAATTCAACTCCCGCACATGAAAAAAATCGTACTTAGCCTCCTCGTTTTCATCTTCAGCATGGGTTTGGCCCAAGCCCAGAATGCCCCATCTATCAAGGTTCTGGATTTAAATCGCAACAGCGTTGCTTTTGATTCTTTGGTCAAAAAAGGCCAGATCACGGTGGTTTCTTTTTGGGCAACTTGGTGCGGTCCCTGCATCAAAGAATTGCAAGCCATCGATGACAACAAGTACGAAGATTGGCAAACCCGATTTGGAGTAGAATTGATTGCTGTGAGCATCGACGATGCCCGCAACTCGGTCAAAGTAAAACCTTTTGTCACTAGCCGCGGCTGGGAATACACCGTAGTATTGGACCAGAACAGCGAATTGTTCCGCGAGTTGGGTGGTGTGAACCCCCCAACCTTGTTCATCTACGATAGCAACGGCAATTTGGCATACAGCCACCAAGGCTACGTTCCAGGCTCTGAAGAAGACATCGAAGAAGAATTGATTCGCATTTCAGGCGCTGCCACCGAGCCCGCGCAGGGCGCTGGCCACTAAGCTTTAGCTCCCCTTTTCATGATCCAAAACATTTCTCAATCCAGCCCGGGTCGCATCACCGGTATTGGAGGCATTTTTCTGCGCAGTTCGCAAGTGGAGGCCATGAATGCTTGGTACAGCCAAAAACTCGGCCTGGAAATCGGCCCTTACGGTGTGGTTTTTCCTTGGAAAGACCATGAAAACCCCGAGCTTCCGGGCTCCACTTGTTGGAACGTTATGGAGAAAGCCAACGACTATTTCTTGGTGGAAGGCCAAACCTACATGGTGAACTACCGAGTAGACAATTTGAGCTTGTTGCTAGAAAAATTGAAGGCTGAGGGAATCGAATCACTCAAGCCGGTCGAGCACCACGACTTCGGTTCTTTTGCTTGGATCTTGGATCCCGACGGCAACCAAATCGAACTCTGGGAACCCAAAGACAGCGGCCTGGGGCTGTAAACTGGACCTTCTTTAGAAACCCCATTCGGCCTTTTCATAGTACCATCGTTGCGAATCTTGAGGGCTCGTCCTCGCTATGGCTCCCCAATACTACAAGCCCAAATCAGCGGGACGCAGGGGCCCCTTATTTACAGGAATTAAAACCCCTCTAACGCCTGCCTTCTCAGCTGCGTCTACGTCGCGGGGTTTATCGCCCATCATCAAACTCGAGGAAGCATCTAACCCATAGCGGTGCAAGGCCTTTTCGATGAGCAAAGATCCAGGCTTGCGGCACAAACAACGGCCGGTAGTCCCCTCGTGGTGCGGGCAATAGAAACACTCTTCAATGCGAAAGCCCATGGCCACGCAGCGCCCCATCAGGTATTGATGAATTCGATCGACATCATGACGCTCGTACAAGCCCTTGGCTAGACCCGCTTGATTGGTAATGATCACCAATTTATAGCCCGCATCGAACCATTCTTTCATGGTCTCCAAGGCCCCGTCGAGAATGTGAAATTCGTCTAGGTTTTTCGTGTAATCACCGGGATCGTGGTTGATTACCCCATCGCGGTCGAGGAAGAGGGCCTTTTGGGACATAGATTTGCTGCAAAATAACGTAATTTCGCTCTTCGTCCATGAGCCCCTATTTGGTCATCATACCCACCTACAACGAAATCGAGAATATCGAGGCGATGGTGCATCGAGTGATGGGTTTGGAAAAACACATCGACTTGTTGGTGGTTGACGACGGTTCGCCCGATGGTACCGGCCAAAAGGTCAAAGACCTACAAGCCACCTACCGCGATCGCTTGCACTTGTTGGAGCGCAGCGAAAAGAACGGCTTGGGCACGGCTTACATCGCTGGCTTTCACTGGGCCTTGGACCGCCC